>RGCF01000055.1 GCA_009919265.1 Bacteroidota bacterium
ATGGGTGGGAATGGTCTTGGCGGATTTGCCATAACACCGCTCAGAGGATATGTTGATCGATCTATCGGCCCAAGAGGCGGAGGTCGTGTTATGACAAGGCATGTGATCGAAACAAGATTTGCCCTTTCTCTCAATCCAATGCCCATCTATCTTCTTGCATTTGCAGAAGCAGGAAATGTTTGGGAAAATTTACGATCAGCTGATCCATTCAATTTGAAACGATCTGCTGGTTTAGGAGTTCGTGTACTTCTGAATCCTATTGGTTTATTGGGATTTGATTATGGATACGGATTTGATTCACAAGTGCCTGGCGGACAAAGATCCGGCTGGCAATTTCACTTTCAATTTGGACGCTAATAATTATTCATACTTATCATAAGGACTGTTTATGAAACTCTCAACACTTATTCTCGCAGCTTGCATCATTGGCACTTCATTGAGTTCCAAAACTATGAATGCGCAAAATCAAAAAATCGGCTATGTCGATACTGAAGTGATTTTGAAACAATTACCTGAAGCACAAGATGCAGATAAAAAACTGAAAGAAATAGCAACAAAGTATCAAGATACTTTGGTTGCGATGCAAAAAGATCTCACTGAAAAATTGGAACAGTACAAAAAGCAAGAATCAATGATGACTGCTGATGCAAAAAAGAAAGAAGAAGACATGTTAAAGGGAATTCAACAAAGCATGATGCAATATCAAGAAGAAAAGTTTGGAAATACCGGAGAAATACGTCGTCTTCAAGAGAATTTCCTCACTCCAATACGCGACAGAATTCTATTGACAATTAAAGAAGTATCAAAAGATGAAAAATTTAATTTCATTCTTGATAAAGTTAATCCAGCATTGTTATATGCAGACGATAAGTATGATGTAACATTTAAAGTGTTGGATAAAATCCGTAGAAACAGTAAGTAATATAAACTATGGGGGCCGCTATGTTCGCCAAAAGAAATGTATTGTTTAGCATGCTAGTTATGCTCTTTATGATGCAACCCATGTTCTCACAGAAGATTGGGTATGTGTCTTCACAAGCTATTCGCGAAAAATTTCCAGAGGCGAAACAAGCCGAACAGCGTTTGCAAACGATGGTTGATAATTGGAAAAGAGAACTTGATGATCAGCAAAAAGTGATTAATGAATTGGATTTGGAAATCAAAAAGAATCGCCTTGTTTGGACAGAAGTTGAAAAGGCAGAAAAAATCGCAACATTTGAAAGGAAGAAAAAAGAACGCGAGGAGTACGCCACAAGAAAACTTGGTCCGAATGGAGAATATGATGCTGCTATTGCATTAGTTTTCAGAGGAGTTGAAGAAAAGATTTATGCTGCAATTCAAGAAGTTTCACTTAGTGATAATTATGACATCGTTTGGGATAAAGCTACCCAACCATTGGTTTTCATAAACCCAAAGTATGATTTGACTGTCAAAGTTCTGAAAAAATTGGGTATCAATGTTGATGACATGGAAAAACAACAACAAGAAGCCATCGACAAGGATCCAAGAAATAATAAGAAAACAACGACAAGCACAAGTACAACCACTAAGCGTACACGTACAAGAAAACCGGCAGAAGTTCCTGAGGAGGAAAAGAAAGGAGTATTTGATAGTTTGAAAGATTCGGTTATGGATGGTTTGCAAGATATGATAAAGCTTCCAAATCAAATCATTGATTCAACGAAGAATTCTCTTACTTCACCAACAAATACTCCGCAACAATTACCGGCTGATACGAGTGGTGTAAAGAAGCCATAGCACTTATGAAACTTAATAAGTCATATTCCATTGCTGAAATCGCCTCTCATCTTGACTCAAAGGTGGAAGGCGATGATGGCATTATGATTGATGGAATAGGTATTATAGATGATTCGACCTCTGGTGAAATAGTATTTGTTTCCGGCAAACAATATCTCTCACATATCCAATCTTGTAATAAGAATAATTGCATTTTACTTCCAGAAACACTCGATGTAAAACCAATTGAAGGTCAAGCATTTATCAGAGTAAAAAACCCTCATGAAGCTTTCGCAACATTGCTCAATCTCTTTTTCCCTGACCAACCTCATTCAAGAGAAATATCAAAAGAATCCCATATTGATTCAACCGCTACTATTGGCAATAATGTTCTTATTTATCCCGGCACTTTTATCGGACCACATTGCATCATCGGAGATAACTGCATTATACACCCTTATGCTGTGCTTTCCGAGCATGTTTCGATTGGTAATAATTGCACAGTATATGCGCATGTTGTCTGTTATCCAAATACGAACATTGGTAATAATGTCATCCTTCACTCGGGCTGCATCATTGGATCAGATGGTTTCGGATATATAGAAATGTCTGATGGTTCTTATGACAAAATCAAGCATGTAGGGAATGTAATTCTAGAAGACAATGTAGAGATAGGAGCAAATACAACCATTGATAGATCTGTTGTTCATAGCACAATTATATCAAAGGGCGTGAAGATTGATAATCTTGTGCACATAGGACATAATGTTTCTATAGGCGAGAATTCTGCATTTGCTGCACAAGTAGGCATTGCTGGAAGTGCTAAAATAGGAGCGAGAAACCGATTTGCAGGTCAAGTGGCGATGATAGGACATATCTCTACCGCTGATGATGTTATAGTATATGGTCAATCAGGCATTGCTCAAAGCATTGAGGAATCAGGTGTTTATTTTGGAAGTCCAGCAATTGAACATGGAAAAGAATTGAGAAGAATCTATGCTTCTCAGCAATTACCAGAACTTTTGAAGCTTATTAGTGCATTAGAGCTTAGAATCAAAGAATTGGAACAGGCCCGAGATGATGAAAAAACCTCGTAATTTATACGAATATTACCCCGAGCATCCTCATGAATGAGAATCAAAGAACAATTAAAAAATCTGTCACACTTAGTGGCGTCGGCCTTCATACAGGAAATCCTTCTACCATAACGTTTCATCCTGCCCCAGAGAATTATGGCTTCAAGTTCGTTCGCGCAGATCTAGAAGGTAATCCAGAAATTCCTGCATTAGTTGATTATGTAACAGATATTGCTCGAGGCACAACAATAACATGTAATGGAGCAAGTGTTCATACCGTTGAACATGTTCTTGCTGCTCTTGTTGGTTTGGAAATAGACAATTGCAAAATGGAATTGACAGCCAATGAACCACCAATTGGTGATGGAAGTGCATTGCCTTATGCAGAAGTACTGTTACAAGCTGGTTTTGAAGAGCAAAAAGCTCAGCGGGATTTCATAGTTATTGATCAAATGCTCCGTTATGTAAATGAATCCAAACAAACAGAAATCGTTGCTTTACCGAATGATGATTTTCGTATAACAGTAATGATCGATTATCAGAATTCAGCATTGGCAAGTCAACATTCAGGTTTGTTTAATCTACAGTCTGAATTTTTACGGGATTTTGCACCGGCAAGAACATTTTGTTTTTTGACAGAAGTTGAATCATTACATGAACAAGGATTGATTCGGGGTGGTTCTTTGGATAATGCAATTGTAATTGTTGACAAAGAAATTCCCGATGAAGAATTGCGTTCGATGCTTACAAAATTTGATATTGAGCAAAATGCAGTTTTGGGTCAAAATGGAATATTAAATAATCGCCTGCTTCGATTTAAAAATGAGCCGGCTCGACATAAACTACTCGATATGCTCGGTGATTTAGCATTGATTGGTGCACCTATTAAAGGGCAGATTTTGGCTGCTAGACCAGGCCATGCTGTGAATATTGAATTTGCTAAAAAAATCAGATCGCTTCATAAAGACCCAAAAGTACAGAGTCAAAAAAATACCCAAAAACAAGTACCGGTTCTGGATATCAATCAAATTTTAAAAGTAATGCCCCATCGATATCCATTTCTTCTTGTAGATAGGATCACTGAGGTTGATCAGGAAGCTAAAAAAATTATCGGATATAAAAATGTAACCATTAATGAGCCTTTCTTTCCTGGGCATTTTCCTGAAAGACCAATAATGCCAGGTGTATTGATTGTTGAAGCAATGGCTCAAGTCGGTGGACTTCTATTGTTAAATTCTGATGATTACAAAGAAGGCAAATTGGTATTTTTCATGGCAATCAATAATGCAAAGTTCAGAAAACCTGTGATTCCTGGTGATCAACTCATGATGGAAGTAACAATGACAGGGAAGCGATTCAATACATTTGCAATGAGTGCAAAAGCTTTTGTTGACGGAGCATTGGTTGCAGAAGCCGAACTTTCTGCCGCAATTGTAGATTCTTTACCAGCATAAGAGATAGTAAAACAATATGTCTGTAGAAATTCATCCATTAGCTAGTGTAGCTCCTGATGCAAAATTGGGTATCAATATCTCTATTGGTCCCTTCGCAGTAATTGAATCTGATGTTGAGATATCAGATGGTAGTACCATTTACTCACATGCAACCATTTTAAACGGTTCTAGAATTGGTCAAGAATGCTCAATCTTTCCGGGTGCAGTTATTGGCGCCGTACCACAAGATCTCAAGTTCAAAGGTGAACACACATTGTCAATTATCGGAGACAGAACGGTAATTCGTGAGTGCGCAACCATTAATCGTGGCACCGATGCAACGGGAAGAGCAATCATTGGTAAGGATTGTCTTATCATGGCATATTGTCATGTTGCGCATGATTGCACTGTTGGTGATCATGTCGTCATGAGTAATGTCTCTCAATTGGCTGGACATGTGACTATAGGTGATTGGGTTATCTTGGGTGGCCTTGCAAAAATCGTTCAGTTTTGTAGTGTTGGTGATCATGCAATGATTGGTGCTGATTGCAAAGTGACGAAAGATGTAGCACCGTATGCATTGATTGGCAGAGAGCCAGCAAAGGTTGAAGGGGTAAACAAAATCGGTTTGCGTAGAAGAGGGTTTACAAATCAAGCAATTGATGCAATCCAAGAATTGTATTCTGCGGTATTTTTCTCAGGTATGAATACTTCTGATGGCTTGGAAGAATATGAGCGTTTGCATCAACAACGCATGCCGGAAGTAGAATCCTGCATATCATTCATTCGTTCATCCCCAAAAGGAATCATTCGTTGATTTCTGCAAAGTCTTTTCAAATCATCTCAAAAATTCCATTCATTCTAGCATCGATTGGAATTTATTATTTCTCCTCTCTTCCTCAGCCGCCATTTGTGTTAACTTCATTTCAATGGCAAGATAAAGTGCTGCATTTAATTGCATATCTATCCTATGGAATTACCATCGCAATTGCTATTCATTCACACCAATCATTCTCTCTCAACAAAAAGGTTATGATCATTCTTATGCTTGGAATGATATATGCCCTTAGTGATGAGTTTCATCAATCATTTGTACCGGGAAGAACAAGCGAAATAGGGGACATACTTGCAGATTGGATCGGCATAACAATCTCTGCAATCATATATAGACGAATACTTATTTCTCCTGAATCGAAATAACTTGAACCATTATGCTCCTTTTGCTTTCTCATAGAGGGCATGCACTGCTTTCCAGTTTATAATATTCCACCAAGCAGTAATATAATCTGATCGTCTGTTTTGATGTTTTAGATAATAAGCATGTTCCCATACATCAATAGCAAGAATCGGTGTTGTATTCCATACAGACAGTTTGTGTTGATTTTCTGCTTGTAAAATAATCAGAGCGCCATCATCTCTCCTATAATGCAGAATAGCCCATCCGCTCCCTTCAACAGCTAGGGCAGCAGCAGTAAATTGCTTTTTAAAAGATTCAAAAGATCCAAAAGAAGATACGATTGCATCTGCCAGTGTGCATGGATCCAAAACTCCTCCTCCTTTTGAAGTTGGAATCATGATATTCCAGAATAAACTATGCAAAGCATGTCCACCACCATGAAATGCACATTGCTTTGACCAATGTTGAATCAGAGAAAAATCTCCGGTTGCTCTTGCTTTAGCCAATTCGGATTCTGCTTTATTGAGTCCGTCTACATATGCCTTATGATGCTTTGAATGATGCAATTCCATAGTCATGGCATCAATATGTGGCTCAAGATCAGCATATCCATAGGATAATTGTGGCAATGTATGTTTTGTCAAAGGACCCAACTTATCCGGTTCATCGGAAAAAGATGAAAGAGAAGTTGTCAATGTTCCTGCGATGGCCAAACCTGTTCCAATGAAATCTCTGCGATTTGTTTTCATGTGAAGTGTTCCTCGAGTGCAATGAGTAGTTAGAGGTCTGTAAGCGCATCATCCGGCTTCCAGAGATGCTTGGACAAATCTACGGCTTCTCCAATAAATTCGACATGTTCAGCTAAAAGCCTATCCTTCATTTGCTGAGGGTGGTCGAAATGCATTTTTCCGGATAATTCACCCAAACGATTGACAACGCGATGGCAGGGAATATCAATTCTGTCAATAACGGCATTTAGAGCCCAGCCGACCATTCTTGAGGAAGATTTAGCTCCCAAAAATTCAGCAATTAAGCCATAAGTAGTGACTTTGCCTGAGGGAATACATTTTACAATTTCATAGACTCTGGAATAGAAATCATCGGATTTTTTCATGGCTTCAAACAATGTGTAACAATGATTTTAGGTAATGTGGACAACTTTACGAGCATAATACGTGCCCAAAATGAAAAATTTACCTAAATTTCCCCGTTGAATATTGTTTCTGAATGCACTTGAACTTCCCTGATATGACTGTTTCTTATCAAGCTGAAGCAGAATTTCTTCAAAAAAGCACAGAGCTACCGCTACTTGTGGAAGACTTCTCAGTAAAAATTGGCGCAGAAGTATTCACTTTTGAGCCGATTTCCGGATATCCTGCATTATTTCGAGTTAGTTCAAATTTGTCATCTGAAATCAGAACAGTCATTGCAATGCATCATGAACAGGGTATGGAGATTTCTCTCAATGGTTATTCATATATCATTGATGTCAATCACTCTAAACATGCACAGTTCAAAAACATTATTTCTTCCGGAACAGGAAAGCAAACTTCTCTTTTAAAAGTTCCTGCACCGATGCCCGGATTATTGAAATCTATATCAGTCACTACAGGCCAAACCATCAAGAAGGGAGATCCCCTCTTTGTTTTGGAGGCAATGAAAATGGAGAATGTTATTAAATCTCCAATTTCAGGTATAGTGCAAACTGTTTCCGCTGAGCCAGGAACTGCAATCGAAAAAGGTTTCGTATTGTGTTCAATTGGTCAAGCAAATAAAGATTGAAAGAACATACAACATATATTATACGTTTTCACTTCAAGGTTAAGCCATGAATAAACGACTACTTACTCTCTTTGGCGCAATGCTGATTGGATGTTTTGCATTTGCACCGGTTAAAGCCGGTATTTTGGAAGGCAAATTGCTACAAGCCGCAAAACAATCAGTTGAATCAGCTCCCGAAGAACCATTGTACCTCTATTCAGCAACGATTCAAGCTGATGATGATGATAATGCAAGCAGTGCATTAAAGACAAAGAACATCAAAATCATCAATCTTGGTCCTGCTATCAATACAGGAGCTGATGAATATGCTCCTACGGTTACCGCAGATGGTAAAACATTGTTTTTCGTTTCCAATAGAAAGGGAAGTAAGTCAAGCGATGATGTAGAATATCGTGGTCCGGCTTCTGATGACTTTTGGGCTTCCAAAAAAGAGGGACGTCTTGATGAATTCCAAGCAGATTCACTTTTCAATATTGAACCAGAGCCAAAGAATTCAAAAAACACAGTTAATACAATTTATAATGAAGGTGCAGCTTCCATTTCATCAGATGGACAAAGACTTATCTTCACTGCTTGTGATCGTCCAGATGGTATTGGCTCATGTGACTTATACCTTGCTGAAATTGATGGTGTAAAATGGGGTCGCCCTTCAAATCTTGGCCCTGAGGTTAACTCAAAGTTTTGGGATTCACAACCATCACTTTCTCCAGATGGAAACAGAATTTATTTTGCTTCAAACAGATTAGGTCCAAATAATACTGATTCCGATCCAGGCAATACAAATTATGATATCTGGTACTCAGACTTTGATGAAGAAGCAATCAAATGGAAACCAGCAAAAAATCTTGGTCCTATCGTCAATACTCCGGGCGAAGAACTCGGACCATTCATTGCCAAAGATGGTGTTACATTGTATTTCGCTTCCACGGGACATCAGCCAAATTTGGGTGCGAAAGACTTTTATTTTGCAACACTGACCGACCCTGATAAAAACACTTGGTCTAAACCATCTCCAATTCCTTATCCAGGCATCAACTCGAAAGATGATGAAGAGTTTATTTCATTCCCTGCATCTGGTGATGTTATTTATTTCTCATCTGACAGATCATTTGACCGTTCTCAAGGTGGTCAAGATATCTTTATGGCATATGTTCCGCCATTTTCAAGAGCTGTTATCATTCGTGTACTCGTTATTGATGAATGTACAGGAGAAGGTATACCGGCAGCTGTTACAATCAAAAACAAGCATGTTGGTACTTCAAAGCGAGATTCATTAAAACTTGGTAAGAGTGAATTGCAGTATATCGTACAGAATTCTGATTATGGAACTGGTACAAATGCAGCCGATAAAGTGGAATTCGAAATTGTTGCTGAAAACAGTAAGTATGGTACAAAATCTGAAACAGTAACAATCATTAAGCCTGAAATCACATATGATGAAGAAAAGGCAAAACTATCAAAAGAAGAACCTCCTGTCCGTATTATGCTCGGAAGAAAACCAAGCATAACAGCAGAAATGGAATATGCGGACTATATAAAGCGTATCAGCAAAAAGAATCCATCATTGGCAAATTGGAAAGGTTTGGTACTGGAAGAAGTGGCAACTATTGATTTGTTCCCATTGCTTCCTTATGTATTCTTTGACTCTACATCTTCAACACTTCCAAGTCGCTATCGCATCTTTACTTCCTCTGCACAAACTGCTGGATTTACTGATGAAACAGTAAAAGGTGATAAGAATGCAAATACACCAGAAAAGTATTATGACATTCTAAATATTTACGGATATCGCTTGAAGAAATATCCTTCAGTATCTGTAACTGTTACCGGTTGCAATGATGAAACCTCACCTGGCGAAAAAGATTTGGACCTTTCTCAAAGAAGAGCTCAAATTGTGTATGATTATTTGAAGAATGTTTGGGGAATTGAAGAAAGTAGAATGAAACTCGAAAAGAGAAATCTACCTGATGCAAATGTTGCTTCAAAAACAGCTGATAAAGATCCGCAGAGCAAGCTTTATAGCAATATCGAAAATCGCAGAACTGAACTTACATTTGCAAGTACCTCAGAAGAAGATCTCTGGCAAGTTCGCAAGCCATTGATTGACCGTGAGCCAACAATTTTCCCTTCACCATTAACCATGAATTTCCAAATGGATAATGGAATTGATGAAGGACTTGTTGAATCACGCAGAATCGAAGTAAAGCGTGGTGATGCTTCATGGGTGACATTGACAAATGTTGGCAAGACAGAAAAGACATATACATGGGACTGGAAAAATGCTGCTGGCGGTAATCTGCCAGAAACAATTTTTGATGAAGGTTCCTTTACTGCGCGTCTTGTAGTAAGAAGTATTAATGGTTCAGAATGTACTTCAGATCCAATCACAATGAAAGTTATGATTGTAAAGAACAAACCAGGTGTGAAAGTAGAGAAAGCAGGCGCTAAAACTAGAGAAACATATAAACTGGTTCTCTTCCCATTCAATCGATATGATGCAGGTCCTTTCAATGAGCGTATTATGAAGGAATTCGTATTTACAAGAACGATGCCTAAATCAGAAATATCTGTTGAAGGTCATACAGATGTTATCGGTATGTTTGAATCAAATGCTAAACTTTCTACAAATCGTGCAAAAACTGTAGAAACTGCAATTCGTAGTGCGACCAAAGGACAATTCCAAAGTTTGGAATCCAAAGGTGTCGGAGAAGATTTACCATTCTTCGTCAATGAATTGCCTGAAGGCAGATTGTACAATCGTACCGTTCGAATCAATATTCAGACTCCTATAGAAGAAGAATAAGCAGAACAAAACAAATAAGGGCTGTCCACCTAGTGGTCAGCCCTTTTTTTATGCTTCCTTGAAAGAAAGACGGTATATTTGCATATCCTTTCAGCAGCATTTTTTCTACGAATCTTATGGCAATAATCCGCTCCATATCAGGGCTTCGGGCTACAACTGATGAATTGACGAAAGAATTAGTTCAATCCTATGCAGCTGCTTTCGCCACTTATGTACCTACCGGCCCAATCGTTATTGGAAGGGATGGAAGGCCGAGTGGTTCTTGGATGGAAGAAGTGATTATTGAAACATTGCTCAAGCATGGACATGATGTGATTTCTCTAGGAATTGCACCAACTCCAACAGTTCAATTGGAAACTGAACATTCTCTAGCAGTAGGCGGTATTTCTATCACTGCTTCTCATAATCCTTCAGAATGGAATGGCATGAAGTTTCTTCATGCTGGCGGTGTATTTTTAAATGGGGTTGAGAATAGAGAGTTCTGGTCAATTCTTGATGGCGCATCACATCAGAATGATTCTGGTACCGTAGGTATATTGACTTGTTTGGAGAATGTTGAACAAAGACATATCAGCCATGTCTTTCAATCACTTCATCAATTAGGCATCGACTCTTCCGAGCATGTATTGACAGCCGTTGTAGATGCTGTGAATGCTTCAGGAAGTACATATGTTCCTGCATTGCTACAAGCAATGAATTGCAATGGAATATCCTTGTATTGTGATCAGACCGGTGTATTCCCACATACACCTGAACCAATATCTGAGAACCTAGGGGATCTCATGAACGCAGTGAAGCACAATAAAGCTGATGTAGGAATAGCAGTTGATCCTGATGCTGACCGCTTGGTATTGATTGATGAGCTTGGCAATCCAATTGGTGAAGAAAAAACTATTGCATTATGCGTGAAAGCGATAATTGAGATTGCAAGTCCAAAGATAGTTCATGGTGATCTTGCAGTAAATTTATCGACATCATTAATGAGTGAAATAATTGCCCGAAATGCAGGATGGAATGTCCATAGAACTCCTGTAGGTGAGATAAATGTTGTTGAGGCCATGAAAACCAATGCTTGCATAATTGGTGGTGAAGGAAGTGGTGGCGTGATTTTGCCTTCATGTCATTATGGTAGGGATTCACTTGTAGGTATAGCCTTGATACTTTCTCTTATGAAACATACTCAAAAACCACTGAGTGTGCTGTCGGCAGAATTACCCTCAACCACAATGATAAAAGGGAAGATGCAATGGACTGGATCAGCCCAAGAAGTTTTTCAGTCTATCGAGCAATATTATCAGAGTTCTTGTCATGAAATCAGACATGATGATGGATTATGGCTGCGTTTTTCTGAAGGATGGATTCATGTTCGAACTTCCAATACAGAGCCGATTCTGCGTTTTATCGTTGAACATACATCAAAGTCCGAAGCAGAACAACAAGTTGGGATATTAACAGAATTATTGAAATCAAAATTGGCGCAATGAAATATTTAGCATTCATAGTGCTTATGCTCTTCTTGTCGTCCTATCCTTCATCGGCACAAGATCAATCGGGTAGTAAAATTAAACTTGCCCGTGTAAAGTATTCCGGTGGAGGTGATTGGTATAATGATCAATCTTCGGAAGTGAATTTGTTAGCATATATAAAAGCTCACACTACTATACAAACAGAGCCCACATATGAATTTGTCGATTTGTCCACTGATAATATATTTCTCTATCCATTGCTTTTTTTGACAGGACATGGAACAATGAATCTATCTGAAGTGGAAGTAAAAAGATTGCGTTCATATTTAGAAAATGGTGGATTCTTGTACATAGATGATGATTATGGAATGGATCCATCAATTCGAAAAGAGATGAAAAAAGTATTTCCTAATCAACAATTTGTTGAATTGCCTTTCAATCACCCGCTTTATTCATCACACTTTACATTTCCCAATGGTTTGCCTAAAATACACGAACATGATGCAAAGCCACCTCAAGGATTGGGTCTATTCCATGAAGGCAAGCTTTGTGTTTTTTATACTTATGAAACAAATCCAAGTGATGGTTGGGCAGATCCTGATGTTCATCATGATCCACCTGAAAAGAGGGAAGCATCATTAAAAATAGGAACAAATATCATCGTCTATGCTTTGAGTCGTTGAGTATCAATCATGCAACTTCAAGATCCAATATATAATATCATTGAACGCTTGCGATTTGTTCATCGCAAAGAGCAGTACATGAAATTACATTCAGCATTTCTGAATGCAATTTCAGTATCTGTTCTTACAATCTTATTGTTTGTCATCATCGAATACATAGCTCAAGGTAATATTGCATTTCGTACTTTTTTGTTTTATACATGGGTAGTCATTTCGGGAATAGCGGTATTTGTCTTTACTGCATTTCCAATTAGACAATTACTCATCACTGCAAGCAATACTGTACAAGATGCAATTGCCTTTAGAGTTGGGACAATGTTTCATGACATTAGAGATACTTTGCAGAATGCTCTACAATTGATTCAATCAAAAGAGTCTTATCCTCCTTCGGCCTTGCCATTTATTCAAGCAGCCTTTGAAGATGTACAAATCAAAACAAATGAAAAAGATTTTACTCTTATCATTGATGAACAAGAACGAAGAAGAGCATTGTTTGTCATGTTTGCTTCAATCGGTTTATCACTCTTACTTACAATCGGCATTTCGCCATTGAGAGAATCGCTCTCCAGAATTCTTCAATATGATGTTTCATTTATTCCTCCGGCTCCATATCATTTAGACATATCCCCGATACATAAAACTGTGTTGCGTGGCAGCAAGGAAGAGATTCTAATCACTGTTAAGGGCTCGCTTCCTCCAAGGATTGTGTTGCATGTAAAAGAAGAAATGCAAGAGATATATGATACAATCTCAATTGTCACTGACACTTCTCATATCTATCGATATGAGATTCCTTCTATTAAGTCTACGCTCCAGTATTATGCGCATGCTGATTGGCTTGCCGAACAAGTATTATCTCCCAAAGGAACTATCATCGTTATAGATAGACCTGAAATTCGTTCACTAACTGGAACTGTATCTCCTCCATCATACAGTAAACAGTCAGGAAGATCGCTAGATGAACAAACCGCAGATATTTTGGCTTTGAAGGGGACAAATGTTTCATTGGAAATCACAGCGAATAAACCCCTGGTAAAAGCTTATATCCTGTTTTTGCAGAAGAAAGGGAATAATGATGAAACTGATAATAAGAGATATGATACAACCAAGATTTTGATGAATGTGGCAGACATGACTGCTAAGGGAGGTTTTTCTGTTCGCCAAGATGGAGAATATTGCATTAGCATTGTGGACAAAGATGGAAGAACGAATACTGACCCAATACATCATACAATAACTGCTATTTCCGATAATCCGCCAACAATATCGTTGATTGAACCCCAAGGAAATGCCGTCTTGACTGAACGAGCATTATTACCAATTTCAGTACATATCAGTGATGATTACGGATTTGGTGGGTTGAAACTTCACTATAGACTTATCGAATCAACCTATGCACCTCCAATGAAATCGTATGCTACATTATCACTTCCTCTCCCAACTAGTGGTACATTAAGTGCTGATGTTCCATATACATGGGACTTGAATACCATCGGCATAGCACCAAGTGATAAATATGAATTCTTTATTGAAATCATAGACAATAATTCAGTGACTGGACCAGGTAGGGCTAGGACAGGTGTGATCAGTATTCGTCTACCTTCTCTGGATGAAGTGTTAAGTCAAGCAGATTCCGTACAAGATAAAGCACTTGAAACATTGGAGCAAACTGCAAAGGATGCTGAGAAAATTGGAAAAGAAATCGAAGAGATTCAAAGAGAACTATTAAAGCAAGATCAATCAATGGAATGGAAGGATACAAAGAATATTGAAAATATTCTCAAAAAACAGGCTGACTTGCAACAACAATTATCAGAGATAAGCAATCAATTGCAAGAAATGACAAATGAGTTACAAGATAAAAATGCGATGTCGCCTGAAACTCTCCAAGAGTATCAGAAATTGCAGCAATTGATGAAAGAACTCAATTCCCCTGAATTGAAAAAAGCTATGGAAGCCATGCAAAAAGCAATGCAGCAGGTTGATCCAGAGCAAATGCGTCAAGCAATGAAAAATATGAAATTCAATGAAGAAGAATTTAAAAAAGGAATAGAAAGAACAATGAATTTGCTCAAACGATTACAAGTAGAGCAAAAAACAGATGCATTGATTCAGAAAGCTGAAGAACTCTCAAAAAAACAGGAAGACTTATCGCAAAGAACTGAAAATACGAATCCGAGAGATTCAAAAGAAAAAGAACAATTGACAAAAAGCCAAGAAAATCTACAAAAGGATTTGAAAGATATATCTCAAGAGTTAAAGCAATTGGAAGACTTGATGAAAGAGCTCAAGCAACAAATGCCGATGGATGAATTGGATAAAGCAAAAGATGAGTTGTCTGAGCAACAAACAGATCAGCAAATGCAAGATGCTCAACAAGATATGGAAAATGGTCAGATGAATGCATCCGCGCAAAAACAGAAGAAAGCTGCTCAATCGATGAAAAAATTTGCAAAGCAGATGAAACAAATGAAACAGCAAATGAAGAAAAACATGAATAAAGAAGCGATCAGACAAATGCAAAAATCATTGCAGTCCGCACTGTCAATGTCCAAGCAACAAGAATCGCAGAAGTCCAAATCTCAGTCATTGGATTTCAATTCCACTCAATTGCCTCAATCTGCTCAAGAGCAAGCAAAATTACAAGAGCAAATGTCTTCAATGGCTTCTGAACTCATGCAATTGGCTCAAAAATCTCAAGCTGTTACCCCCGAGATGGTGAAAGAAATGTCAAATGCCATGCAGGGGATGCAGAAAGCTACAGAACAATTAGGACAAAGAAATCCTCAAATGGCAGCCAAATCGCAAGGTCAAGCAATGGATGCATTGAATAAAGCTTCCATTAAAATGCAAGATGCCCTCAATAAATTGCAAGGTGAAGGTGATGGGTCTTGTGACAATCCAGGAGGCCAAGGTGAAGCCAAGTCTGGCAGTGGAGGATTTATGCAGCAGTTACAGAAAATGGCAGGAATGCAGGAACAAATAAATCAAGGCATGCCCCAACCTGGTGCCGATGGTAGTTTGAGTCCTCAACAACAACAACAATTGGCACGTCTTGCAGCGCAACAGGGAAAGGCCCAGCAGGCAATGCAAGAACTTGCAAAGCAACAACAAGATCCCACAGGAAAAAAACAGGGACTTGGAGATTTGCAGCAAATCGCAGAAGAAATGAAAGAAGTAGTTTCATCATTACAAAGTGGTTCCATCACACCTGAAACTCGAAGAAGACAAGAAAAAATATTGTCTAGATTATTGGATGCTACGCGTTCTATCAATGAAAGAGACTTTGAAATGAAGAGAGAATCTCGAAGTGGTGTGGATGTCATTGGGAAAAATCCTCCTCCTCTTGATCTGGCAACTCCCGAAGGAAGGCAAAGAGCAATGCAAGATGTATTAAGAGCACTTGGAAAAGGATATACCAAAGATTATGAAATCATGATTCGTCAATATTTTGAACGATTGCAAAGAGTCCAAGGTGGTCTGCGATGAAAATTATATTTATCGTTGCATTATTTGCATGTTCATTGTGTATCGTACATGCACAAGTGAAAACAATTACGATAGATCAATTAGAGTTGGCATTGACATCAAAAGAGGATACTGTATTTGTTGTGAACTTTTGGGCTACATGGTGCAAGCCATGTATTGAAGAATTACCATATTTTGAAGAAGCACACAAAGATTTTGAGCAAGCTAATGTTCATGTACTCCTTGTGAGTCTTGACATGCCAAAGGAACTTGGCAAGACACTTATCCCTTTTATACAAAAAAGGAATATGCATTCTGAAATTGTGTTATTAGAAGCACAGGATCCAAATTCATGGATTGATAGAATCGAATCCACATGGTCTGGTTCCTTACCTGCAACAATCATCTATAATGGATTGTCTAAGAAGAGAAAGTTTTTTGAAAAACAATTAAATAAAGAAGAGTTATTTTCAACCATAAAAGAAATGATGGAGTAAATATGAAAACATTTGTATTAGCCTTGATGATGCTTTGCTTTTCCACACTCAATGCTGCTGAAGGTTTAAAAATTGGTGATAATGCCATTGATTTTTCTCTGAAAAATGTTGATGGTTCTGTAGTTTCACTTTCAAGCTATGCTGGTGATAATGGCTTGGTTGTTATATTCACTTGTAATCACTGTCCTTTTTCTAAAGCATATGAAGATAGAATAATCAATTTGCACAATGCATATGCGGGAAAGGGTTATCCCGTTTTGGCGATCAATCCTAATGATCCTGTTTCTGTTCCAGAAGACTCTTTCGAAAAGATGATCGAGCGATCAAAAGAAAAAGGGTTTCCATTTAAATATGTCATAGACGAAACTCAGTCAATTGCAAAGCAATATGGCGCAACTAGAACACCACATGTATACCTTTTGAAAAAGCAATCAAATTCTGCATTCACAGTTGCATATATTGGTGCCATTGACGACAATCACAGCGATATCGCATCTGTTAGTCAAACATATCTTTCGAATGCAATTGATGCACTTATAGCGCAGAAAAATCCTTCTCCGGATTTCACCAAAGCAATTGGATGTTCGATTAAATGGAAAAAATGATTCATTAATGGATTACGCATGAATATTGGACCTTATACAATAAGCACTTTTGAAACAGGTGATTTTGCATTGGACGGTGGAGCTATGTTTGGAGTAGTTCCTAAAACTCTTTGGACAAAAGCATATCATTCTGGAGATGAGCTCAATCGAATCGACATGACCGCGAGAAGTTTATT
>RGCF01000541.1 GCA_009919265.1 Bacteroidota bacterium
TGCAAATTATTCTTCAACGTATGTTCCCTATGCACTCAGTAGAAACATTGATTTGTGTTCTGATTTTGATGGGGATCTTGTTAGAGATCTTAATGACCTAGACGATGACAATGATGGAGTGTTAGACGCGGTAGAATCTCCAAGCTGTTTTTTTCAGTCTACTGAAATCACTAATGGAATACGAACATCAACTGGGATAGGAATCACGACGGAGATTCCTATGAATGCAACATACAATGTTCCATCTAAATTAGTAGATGGTGATGAGACTACAGGAGCTTCTCAATATGCAGTTCAGTTTGTGAATGGGACCTCGATTGTAAACAAAGAGGTATACAAGTTTGAATTCCCTGTTCCTATTGAGTTGACGCGAATAAATTTACGTTTTGTCAATACGAATAGCCATTTTAACACAGGAACCACGATCAAGCTACAAGGCGGTAATGACAATGCAAATTGGACAGACTTAAATACAGGTGTTACTTATGATGTGACGACTGATAATAATATTATCGCACCATACTGGACAGCAAATACACCAAACGAACAGTTTACAGTTACCCAAAATCAAGGGAAATATCGATTCTACAGGTTATTTGGTACGGCTGGAGCAGTCAATTCCAATGGACTACCGAATGAGGTATACTTTATGCTCTCAGCTACTTACCAAGCGAGTCTCAACCCAAAGACAAGTTGTTCTGCAGACACCGATAGAGACCAAATTTTAAATCATCGAGATCTGGACTCGGATGCCGATGGCTGTAGCGATGCAAAAGAAGCGAATGCTACAACAAGTAGCGTTTCAAATTTTACCTTTTCTGGAGATGTTGGAACAAACGGCCTAATAAACACAAAAGAAACTAGTCCTGATAATGGTGCCATCAATTATGTATCTTATTACGATAATGCACTAAACAATACACGAAATGGATGTACAGATACGGATAACGATGGCGTTGGAGATCTAATTGATATCGACGATGACAACGATGGGGTGTTGGATACGGCCGAGACTTCTTCCTGTGCTACGATTGGTAGGGATTTAACTGCCCTAACCTTTAATGGACAGGCGATTACGTCAGTTACTTCCACATCCATTGCTACTGCTAATAGTTTCTCTCAAGGATTAGGGTGGAGATCATCCTATAGTTCCCAGACTTTACCTTTACCCGTAAGTTTGACTTTCAAAGCGTCAAGCTCTTCTGCGAGGGACGTGATGTTTGGACTTATGCCTGCTAACAATACACAGAATCCAACTTCTTGGAGTGATGGGGGCTACAAATTCTATTT
>RGCF01000542.1 GCA_009919265.1 Bacteroidota bacterium
TTTATGAGCGACATCATCGGCGGTTCTGGAATGGGCGGCGGCGGCGGTTTCGGCCGCAATAATGAGCCACCTCCTTATGCTCAACAACGACCTCCCCCTCCTCCTATTGCGACAAAAGGACCCGTTGCACCACCTCCACCCGTTCGTCCAGGAGCAACCGCGATGCCCACCCCGATGTCATCGTCGTCGTCGTATGAACAAAAATCAAAACGCCCTGAAATGCGTGGCCCGTCTGCCGATGTATCGGATATGATGTCCCGCCTTAAAACCAAAACCATTAATATTCAGCCTTCAAATGCAGCATCAGGAGCAGCAGCATCCACCGGAACTTCCGAAAATATCACACTCCAGAATATTCTCTCGGGAATGACGGGAAGCGGCGACAATAGCGACGGCTTACTCGAGTCCAGCGTAATCAATGTCTCAAGTTTAGGCGATATTCCTCAAGATTCCGCCCCACATAAATCCAAGCGAAGACCTCGTTCCGAGAGAAATACCGTGAGCATGGACTTGTAAACTGATATAAATGGTTTAGTATGATAATACATAACACAGTTGTTATTATCATAGACGACTGACCGACCGACCGACCGACCGACCGACCGATGGCATCAGGAACCGCTGCAAATACCCCACATTTTCGACCGATATGCACTCAAAATGATATGCGATTGGGTAAAAATTCCGAGATGAAACTCTTCACATTGGAATACAATTATAATAACCCGAATTTTAATATCGTATCTCTACTCAATATCAATATCCATAACCTATTATACGAGGTGAACAAAGACATCATCGAAGCGATTGATATTCAACCGAATGTAGATGACCCATCCGAATTCACGATTCTTTACAAATTTCGCGACATCGGCGGAGATTTAGGCGGTTTGCGAACTTATATGTATGTTCATACTAAAATCGCGAAGAGATACGCGAGTAACGGAAATACGGAGATTATTTTCACGAGCAAGAGTATTCCATTTCATCAACATCAGGAACTTCAACAACAGAAATATAAACTTCTCGAATATCCGCTGTATATTCAAAAATTCATTTATCAAGAAAGTAGCGCCGCCGCCGCTGCCGCCACCATTCAGGTGCTTCATATGTTTAAGCTAAAACCTGACCAGGAAACCGAACTTACCGTAGCAATGGAAAATGCCATCGGTGTCCTTATCAAAAAAATGTATTTTCGTTTGAAGGTCGCGATTGAAAGTCTACGACAATAATGGAATGGAATGGAATTGAATGGAATGGAATCGAATCGAATCGAATCGAATCGAA
>RGCF01000543.1 GCA_009919265.1 Bacteroidota bacterium
TTTGAAGTATTGCAAGGTAGAGGGGTGCAGCTTATAGTTATCTGCGGAACTCTTGATAAGTGTGTTTGGAAGCCATGGGTATTTCAAGACAGGGATAGCTCAATCCACTGCCTCTACACGTAGTTGCCTCGCCTGATTAAGCGTGCCCTCTACGTCGGTGAACATTTTTGTCCATAAGGGTTACCCCAGATGGTCAGGTATGTTCTCTCTGCTCGAACCTTAGATAGCTAGTAATGATCATCCGCGTTCACCATTGACGGTTACTTCAGGTGCTGTTACAATAGCCCACCATCGTGCCTTAGGATAGTCATAGACGTCCGTCCAGTCGCCGAAGGAATTGGATGTAATATAAGAGTGATAGTGTAAGAGGGATGATGTCAGAGCGCTCTGGGTATGGAAGAGCGCTCTGGTCCCCGCCAGGGGCGGGTGATAGTAGATACTAGGCATCTTGCTCTTCAATTTTTTTCAGAAATTGAAAGAGGTAAAAAAATTACAAGAGGGCTATATATGACCCCCCCTATTTTTTATGCATCTGTCAATTTCTGGAAAAAATTGAATGGGGAATTGCCCTATAACCGAATTTGCCTCCCAGAGTCCAGAGCTCTGACCTCTAGGAGGCTCTCCCAGAGTCCAGAGCTCTGGGGCAGACGTGGCAGAATGGGTCGGCCACGAACAAGATGCGGGTATCTTGAGTATCTGACAGTATAGGACGTGCCATGTTAGCCAGAAAGGCGGTTGGGCATGACTGGTGTGTGCGGTATGAAGAAGGTGGGGCACACACCTCTAGAGCGCTCTGCTCTAGAATACCCAGAGCTCCCAGAGCTCTGGAACGGACGTGGCAGAATGGGTCGGCCACGACGACAAGATGCGGGGTAGGGGCATCTTGATATCTGAAAGTATAGGACGTGCCATGTTAGCCAGAAAGGCGGTTGGGCATGACTGGTGTGTGCGGTATGAAGAAGGTGGGGCACACACCTCTAGAGCTCCCAGAGCTCTGGAACGGACGTGGCAGAATGGGTCGGCCACGACGACAAGATGCGGGGTAGGGGCATCTTGAGATTAGTAGAATTTTAATCAGCAGCGTTGTGGACGCTGGCTTCCAGAGAGACCTTCCGCGAAAGCGGTGGACGCACAGCAACATATATGAAGTCAGCACTATTCGTAGGCCCCGTGCGGTTTAACTACGAGTAGAGGTTGGAGGTGTGTGCGACAGAAAATGCGAAGGCGGGGCATTGCAAGGTTGTGGCTCTAGAGGTTGAAT
>RGCF01000544.1 GCA_009919265.1 Bacteroidota bacterium
TCATTCTTCTTTAAGTTCTCATGAATAGTTAACATACCTTTATGTTCAAGCTCTCTTGCCCTTTGTAGAATCAATTCATCATTGCTACGCAAAGGTCCGCCTGATAAGACACAAAATTCAATATCATGATATGGCTTGAGTCTTTCGATCATATCCATATAGAAGTTAGGTTGCTTTTCCTGATCGAATCTTGCAGCAAAACATACTCGCCTTTTGCGATCATGAAAATCTTTTCTAATAGGTACTCTTGATTGTACTTCTTCTTTACTAAAAGCAAGACCAGAAATATTATAGATCGGAACATTCCAACCTGCAATCTTCATATGAGCTACCATTTCTTCATTAGATGCCAGTACACCTTTGACAAATACATTCACCATATGCTCATATTTACTCATCCATTCTTCCATGTGCCATACATGAAGAAAGTCATCAGGATCAATAGTTTGTGCTAAGCATCTTACCCAGATGTTGGGACAATATTCAGGTGTTGTCTGATCCATGATATAAGGAAGCACTTCCATTCCAGGGGTAAACATATCCTCAAAGAAAATTGTATCTTCCCAAGTGATCTCACCTGCTTTCATCTTCGCCACAAGTTTCGCCATCTGTGTCAAAGAATAATAGCTGCGGCCATGTGCGTCTAATACTTGACCAGTTACAATAGACTTAGAAGAGTCAAGTAATTCACCATGAATAACTTCATATTCAACACCTCGACGCTTAAATACTTCTTCGCTCCAATGCTGAAGCTGTAGAGTATATCGACCTTCATAGGGCTCCAAGCCCATATAATATAGTTTACCCATTATTCACCTGGATAGTATGTTACGATACCGTCTGATTCTCCATCTTCCGATACAACAATCTCATAGAATCGTTGACCATACTTTGGAATAAGATGTTGCTCAAGAATATCAGTGGCGATCATTTCACAAGATTTGTGATTCATATTACCACCTTTAATAAAATCTTGTAGAGCCCATTTAACTAAAAAGAATTCTAGTTCTCTGTCAAGATGTGATACTGAAATTTTCACCTCAACTTTAAACATATGCCTATGTTCATTTTCAAGGAATGCAATACGAGGATCAATTTGACTGGCAATAGGATACCTATGATATCCTTCAAACTCTGTTCTAATCTTAATAAAGGTTTCAGTTCTTGGTCGAACATCTTGTTTAATAATCATGCAAATAATCCTTCTAATGATGATGGAGGTGCATCAGATACTGGTTCTGAATCCATATGTACACCTAC
>RGCF01000545.1 GCA_009919265.1 Bacteroidota bacterium
GGAAGTCTAACAAAAAAATTAAATACTCTAAGATCTCTTATTGTGACAGGGGTCAATGAAATTGTAAAAGCTGAAGATATACAAAAGAAAATGTGTCCAGTTTGTTTTGATAGTGAAGTCAATATGGCACTAGTTCCATGTGGTCATACGTATTGTAAAGGGTGTGCAGAGGCAGATAAGTCAAGATATGCAAAGTGCCCCCAGTGTCGTGCTCAGATTAATGCGAGAATTAAAATATTCTTTTCAATCTAATCTACTTAATCATCCAAAAGACAAGGTGTCTCTACAACCTCGAATTCCACGGCCTTCTTACAACCATTTTTAACAGCACGCATTCTAGCATCCAACATATCCTGAATCTCATTATCTAAGATATTGAGCTTGAAGATTTGGTAATTAGAATTATTCGGATGGAAGATCACAATGGCAAGTTCAACCACCTTGAGGCCATAGTGCTTCTGTAAGAACCATCTATAGACATTGAGCTGTAGAGTATAATGCCAATAATTCACGTCAGGCAAATGTTCCATGGGTCCCTGGCCTGATTGGTATCTATTTTCCATCTTGATTTCCTTGGAACGCTTCCAGTCATAGACTGCAAAGTCACCATCTTTCCTTTTGTAAATCATGTCTATACTACCTGTTAACTTGTGCTCCTCGTCCCAGACCTCCCACTCCGTTCTATATGGCTCCAGACTGTCCTTAGTGTCATTATAGAAATTCATGTAATAACGCCACTCAGGAGTATCCATGACCTCTAGAGGAATAAGCTGTGGAGCGCCATTGAGATGCTTCTCAATCGCCAAGTGTAGAGCAGTTCCCTTTCCTGATGCTTCCTTCCCTGAATTAGACCAGATTTCCTTAATTTCTGCATCGGTCTTACCATACAATGGATGCTTTGCCCACTTCTCAGTATTGCGCTTCATAGCCTTGATGGCTGCATCCGCATCAAAGTGACCAAAGAAGGCGTGAACAAACCCGGTAGTTGATACAATCCCTTTAGAGGAGCCATTTACATAATAAGTATGTGTGTCTTCAACAAAGCGCACATTCTTATCTCTTTCATGCTTATTTTTAACTGCTAAACTTTGCCAAGGTTCTGGCATATACCTAGCGAGTATAGGTAAGGGATGGGTCAATTTTATGATATAGGCATAGGTATATCACTATAATTTTTTGTATTGAATGAACCTGGGATATTTTTTTCCTTCGCGTAATTTCTCCATATCTTTTCTTTTGAATTAGAATTAGGTACCTTTG
>RGCF01000546.1 GCA_009919265.1 Bacteroidota bacterium
TGTATATACATCATAAGTAATTGCTGCTTCTAATTCTGTCTTAAATAAACCTAAATTATTATCACAACATCTTGATTGATAACTATATCGTGTTTTACTTACACCAATATATTTACTGCTAGTATTAGATTTTTTAATTTTATTTTGAGCATTATGTTTATACGTAGTATATCTTAGATTATTTTTACAATTATTTAATCTATTACCATCAATATGGTCAATAATCATTTTATCTTTTGGTTTTCCTAATATGAAATGATGTAGTAGTATTTTTTCTTTATTAACTACACCAGCTACATAACCATTTATATGTAAATACCATCTATATTTTGAAACTCTATCATAATCATCTGCATCAATTATTGTTTTTGCTATAACTTCTTTGTTTCTGTTACGTAATGGTATTTCCATTATGACTAAAAAATAATAATTTATAAATCAAATTTTTTTATATGATATAAGAATGATTTAACGCCTTAAATGGTTAAAACGATATAAGGATTAGCGTTTTATATAGGATAAGCAGGATGTGAAACAGCAACCTGACTTACAAAAATCTTTTATTTTTACAATAAGAGATGGTGTGAATATTTTCCAATCGGGTAAGTGGCCGAGCTTGGTTAAAGGCGTACGACTTAAGATCGTATCCATTTGGTTCGTCGGTTCAAATCCGACCTTATCCATTCCAGTCAAAGTCTGGAAAAATGAAAATACACACCACCATCACTTAATTTCTTCAAATTTCATTTGATTATCTTTTGCTCTTTCTATTACATTATATTTACTCATATTATGAATTATATAATACATTATTTCTTTTGTTGTCATATCAATGGTAATATGCCGACTTAAAGCACAATCTCTTATTTTTTTAGAATCTAACTTCATAGTTATTTTAGTACCTCTTTTTACAACTGACTCAAGTAAATCAGGTTTTAAATAATCAATATAATATAAATCGTTAGATGTTAATCTAAATTTTATATTACTTACTTTATATATTGTTATAAATGGATATCCTATTCGTATCGGTATACCTGTAAAAGTGAAAACAGATTTCATTTTATTAATAACTTTACGTGCTATGTATTTTTCTCTTAATTGTTTTTCTTCTTCACGTGTAGTTCTATTTATTAATTTCATACTAGCCATTAAATCATACAATTCTTTAATCTCACTTGTTTTTACTTCATATTTCAGTTGGTTTTTTAAACTTTGCCGGGCTAAATCTTGTAATCGTGGTATTTCCATATATTCTTT
>RGCF01000547.1 GCA_009919265.1 Bacteroidota bacterium
TTTTATTTGGTCAGGATAACTTATTAATAAACCTGCTTGTTCTAAAGTATTATAGAAACCAGGATATTCTTTACCGAGTACTTCTTCTAAAGCATGATGACGATTTACAATTAAAGGTGTATTTCTTACCACACATTCTATAACAGTATTCACTGCAGAACAATCAATTAAATCTAAAAATACTATGTTTTCAGATAATAAAATGTCATAATTTGTATTCGTTAAAGTATTAATAATCTCTACAGAATGCTCCAAATTTCCTATATTATCAATATCTTCTATACTAAAATTATCTAATGAAAATGTTACATTCATATTATTACCTTGTAATATTGCTTTTTTTATTTTTAACTTGTGAGTACTATGAACTGATAATTTGTAAATAGAAACTGGATTTCTCATCCATGCTCCAATTTGTATTATTTTTCTATTTTCATTTTCCACAAATTTAGAATATTTAAACATATATTGTTTTTCCACAAATAAGGTTGGATGTGTTAATGTAAAAACTGGTACATTGATTTGTTTTATAAGTTGATGTGCTAAATATGAACTTAATACAATAATACCTTTACAATTTTTTAGTGATTCTATAAATAATTCTTTTTGTAATAAAGTTTTAATATTATAATCATTTACTTCTGCAAAAGTATGATGTATAAAACCAATCCATGGTTTAACATAAGGTATTTTATTATCTATTCTATTCACATCATAACCCCAATGAAAAGTTCTATCAACATATGAATCAACAAATAAATCTGCATCATCTTTATAAAAATTCATCAAATTATCTACAACATATTTCCAACCTGCTCTGTGATTTTTAGAAAGATAAGGTTCAATATCAATCGCACATCTACGTTTAACAGTTAAAGGAGGATAATATATGAAAAACTCTGGTTTAGAATATTTATACACATAATTAAGTGCATCAAATAATACAAAATTTTCTTTATTCATATTTTGAGTTAAACCCCATAAACATTCACTTTCCATATTACCACATATATAATATGTTATAATACGTGCTAATGTAGAATTATCTATATCAGGAAGTATAAATGGACCTTTCTTATACAATTGTTCATTACTAATCTCTAATACTTGTATTAAATTTGATAAATTCTTATCAAATGATGCAAAACCTTTAGTTACTTTTATCCTTCTATATTTTGTAGTATTAATAATATGATTTATGAAATCCTTATTTATAATAGGCACTTTAATCTTAATTTTAATTGCTAATAATCTTTCAAT
>RGCF01000548.1 GCA_009919265.1 Bacteroidota bacterium
TTCAGGATTATTGACAGAATTTCCGAGATATTTCAATTCTTTCAGCATGAGAAGTCCAGCCGCTTTGACGGACATGAATGCTCCAATGCCGGCAGTTGAAGCATGCGCTCTATGAGCAGAGCCAAAAGCATCATTCACATAGACATCACCAAGACTTGCTAGCGCCTTGGCAAATTCAGGATCATTAGCTTCTTCTTCGGCATGAAAACGAAGATTTTCCAGTAGTACTATTTCACCACCATTCATGGAAGCAATTGTTGAAGCCGGAATCTCGCCAATACATGCTGATGCAAAGTGAACGGGAGCCGAGACAAGAGTCGCTAAATGTTTTGCAACTGCTTCAAGTGAATATTTGAGATTGATTGTGCCTTTTGGTCTGCCGAGATGCGACATCAAGACCACTTTTGCGCCTTGTTCGAGCAGGGCATTGATGGTCGGAAGCGATTCACGAATGCGTTTATCATCGGTGATGATTCCATGTTCATCAATGGGAACATTGAAATCCACGCGGACCAAACACACTTTGCCTTGTACATTGATATCGAGAATAGACTGAATCATGAAGGAAATTCTATACTGTTCAACTGAAAACCTATGACAAAATAAGAACTTGTGCAGTTCCAATGGTCATAAATCAGTCTGAAAGTACATACATGGCTTAGAGGATGATTTCATGCATTTTGTAAAAATCGTAGTTTGCCATAAAGACATATAGCATAGAGAGGAAATTATGGATTTAAGGCACCTGCTCGAGAATATGACCAATCCGGCATTCTTGTTTTTTCTTTTGGGGATTATAGCCGTTTATGTGAAGAGCGATGTACAGATTCCATCCACCACTTCGAAATTCATTGCGATTTATCTGTTATTCTCGATTGGCTTCAATTCCGGACAAGAATTATCACATCAGGCGATTACCATTGAAATTCTCGCATCCATGTTATTTGGAATCCTGATTGCCGCGCTCATTCCGCTGTATGTTTTTTTCATTGCCAAGATTAAACTTCCCGTTCATGATTCCATTGCCATTGCATCAGCTTATGGTTCGGTGAGTGCTGTTACATTTGTCACGGCAGTATCTTATCTCGAAGCAAAGCAATTGTCATTGCATGGTCATATGGTGGCGGTCATGGCGCTCATGGAATCACCAGCAATTATTGTGGGTTTGATATTGCTATCATTGTGGGGTGGAGGAGGGAAGACGCTTTCATGGAAATCCATCATGCAGCATTCCTTTGCCAATGCGAGTGTATTATTGAT
>RGCF01000549.1 GCA_009919265.1 Bacteroidota bacterium
ATGTTGGACCGAAGTGGCTTGTATTCGTTGGAAGACCAAGTCATACATAGGTGCTGAGATGTCACCGGATTTTCGTTCGGTGCAGGGCAAATCTTACCTGCCCCTGATGGGTGCAAAATCCCAAAAAATGGACTTGGTAAGAGTGAATTCAGGCCTTTTTATAGGAGAAGCTCCATTGAATCTTCTTTCTGCCTGGCTCGTAAATTTCCACTCGATAAATTCCTTCACTCAATGGAGCCTTTGGAATAATCAATACAAGATTTTCTTGCCTAATAATCTGTTTCCCAGCAGGTCCATAGATCTTGTCGGTCGAAATAAAATTATTCTCAGTAACTACACACAGTTGAGACCCTTCGGTTAGCACATTTCCATTCCTCCATGTGAGCTTAACCTCAATCTTTTTTGATGGATTGTGTAACAGCGACACAAAGATGGGAAGTCCCTGAAAATTTTGGTAATTCTTTCCACATGCTTCTCTAGGTTCAGGATTTTCACCTTCAAAATTGTTGACTTTCACTGTGGCATTTGCTCCAGGAAATGTGATTACTTTCGTCCTACCTTTGTTTCCTAAACCATTAAGAACTGCGATATTTGTAACAATTGATCCCGGTGAATAACCTCCAGCTTCTACCTTGGCACTACCGACACCGACTTCCTTTAAATATTCTCGTAACATGCCAATTGCATGGAATGGAGCAGTCATTAAGCTGTCAACTGCGCTCATGGATTGGTCATACTTCCAGGTGATTACACCTGCGCCAATCGTGTCGCCGTTCTTACTATGGAATGGACTTTTTGGATTCTCTTTATGTAAATTCTCATACTTTCCAACAAAGTATTTCATTTCGGTAAAAGCCAAGTAGTCAGCGTGATTTTGTGCTGCAATCGTAAATTTTCTATTCTCCATGACTGGAGCTAGTCCAGAACTTGTGCGATATTGATTTAGATCATTGATTAATTTTTCTGCTGAAGGTATTGAGAGTGGGCTACTCGGGTTCTTGGTAATAACGAAAGCTAAGAGCAGGAAGACTAAAATCATAAAAATAAACAGTGCTGATACAACTTTAATCAACCGCCACAGGCTACTTATTAGGGAATTTAACACACCATAATGGAACCACTTAACGAGAGTGAATTACATAGGGTGGCTAGAAAATTTTAATTAAGCCCTTGGATGCGCTTGTTTAAATGCTTTCTGCAATCGATCCGTTGAAACATGGGTATAAATCTGAGTCGTTGCCAGTGATGCATGGCCCAGG
>RGCF01000550.1 GCA_009919265.1 Bacteroidota bacterium
ATATCGTCATCGCCCTTAACCTCCCCACCCCCACCGAGCAGCAGAGAATACAATCGAACACCTACATCTGAAAAAAACCGAGACAAGGCAATATCAACCTCTCGATACTTATCAACAAACCCTTGTATAATATCCGAAAACTCAATCTCACTAATTCCTTCAACACCACTCAACCCGACCAAATCGAGCAATTCTGAAAGCGAATAATGAGAAACATCGGTGTCATACCCCCCACTGTTACCAGTGACAATGACACGCGAAGAATTCATAGTTCTAATATAATACCGCTATTATAATAGAATACACAAAACTATTTAACTAAAAAAAAACAGAATATGGCGAAAGACGAAGGACAAGAACAACAAAAAGAACCGCAGAGATTCATATTTTCAACATTTTACAAAATATGCGTATTCATCTTAATATTTATGGCGATTGTCGTATCGCCAATTTACCCCGAGATGATACTTCGTATTCTTATCGCTATTATTCTAGGAATCGGTATATTTTTCGGATTTGCATCAGACGAAGCTCATTGTAAATATGTATATCAACTGGTAAGAATTCGAATAAACATTCTTGATGTAATAAAATGGAGTTGGACTTTAGGATGTCCGTCTCGTTCATTTGCAATGTTTGTAAGTATCGGTTGTTACTTAGGTGCTCTTCTTCTTGCATTTAAGACAAGGATTATCTAGGGGGTTGCGCCGGGGGTTCCGCCCCCCCACGACGGAACTTCGTTCGATACCCACACCAAACCCACACCAAACCCACACCAAACCCAGACCATACCCACACCATACCCAGAGTATAACCGGTGATAGACAAAAAAAAACCCGAGGTCGGCAGCCGTAAGACTTGACCGGCGAAGCAGGTGAACGAAGCAAATGAGCGAAGCGAATGCGCGAGTGAACCAAGAGTGAATATAGACGGCTGACTTATAGCAACCACTAACGCAACCGTGTCAGCAACCGCGTCCACTCTTCATATACATCCGCCGTCGATATTTACCTACGGGGGGTTGCGCCCCCCCAACGACGCTAGGGGGGTTGCGCCCCCCAACGACGCTAGCTCCGCTCAATACCCACACCATACCCACAGCATAACCAGAGCATAACCAGAACATACCCAGAGTATAACCGGTGATAGACCAAAAAAACCCGAGGTCGGCAGCCGTAAGACTTGACCGGCGAAGCAGGTGAACGAAGCAAATGAGCGAAGCGAATGCGCGAGTGAGCCAAGAGTGAATATAGACGGC
>RGCF01000056.1 GCA_009919265.1 Bacteroidota bacterium
CCGCTACCGCTACCGCTACCGCTGCCGCTTCTGCTTCTGCTTGCTCCATTTTTGAATTCGCTTATCGTAGTTCTATTATTGTTTTTATGTCATTTCATAATAAGCAGCGACAATGCTCAAACTTGACGCGACGGTATGGGGACCTCAATACTGGTTCGTGTTGATGACTGCTGCTGTCAATTATCCAGACCACGTCAATGATGTCACCCGTAAAAAATATTATGATTTCATCCATAATTTCTCAATGCTTATTCCACACCCCGAGATGTCGGCGGAATTTGACCGAATGCTCGATAAATACCCGGTCACGCCATATTTAGACAGCCGCGATTCATTTATTCGATGGGTTCATTTCATTCATAATCGGTATAATGTTCTCTTGATGAAGGATGAGATGTCTTTACACGACGCACTCGAGAGATATTATCTACATTATCGCCCGAAGTCGGTTCGAATACTGGAAGAGCTGAAATATCGAGAGAAACTCGTCTATCTCTTATTACTAGCAGGATTGGGGTATGCTGCCTATTATTATCATAATCGGTGAAACGGTCTGTTGTTTATATCGTGCGAAATATTCGAGACTATATATAACTTATCAACATACTGTCGAATACGAAATGGTAAAAACCGAATATATCGTATTTCTTATAACTGCTGCTCTTATTGTTAATACATACTACGATGGACAACCGTTAAAGATGTTTCAAACGAACCAGAAGTGGATTAAAATGGCGACATTTGGGTTCATCGGTCTCTCACTGTTTCTATTTTTGCGCCGCAATCCGGACAACTCTAGGCAGTTGTTATTTCACGCCAATGATATTATTAAGTATATGCCGATAAGCAAAGGAACGGCAGATATGATAACACCGTTTTTTGATATGACGGGGAGCGGGATCGCCGGGACAAGAATGGCACAACCGTCGTTGGGGGGCGGAACCCCCGGGGCGAGAATGGCACAACCGTCGTTGGGGGGCGGAACCCCCGGCGAGCGTCGTCTTCTCAACTCTGGTAAGGGCTCTAGCAAGCGAAGTGTAAGTGAAACAAAGAAAAAATATGTAGCAGCACAACAAGGGTGGAAATGCGGCGATTGTCAGCGACAACTTCCAGCTTGGTTTGAAGTTGACCACGTCATCGCTTTAGAACACGGCGGGTCTAACCACGTGGATAATTTAGTCGCATTATGCCGCGATTGTCACGGGAAGAAAACCGCGTTGTCGTTTTTGTAGTATCGCGATTACGGAGCGACATTATTATATCTTATAATAATAACTGGTGTTGTTATCATTATAATAGTAAAAGAATTGCCAGTGTTGCCCCTTCTAACATTACATCAATACGCGGCAAGATTATGGATGATTTTATGAATAAAATACTGCCCAAACCATTGAAAAAAGATTACAATGCTACAGATAAAACCCAAAATGTAAAAACTGCTTTCACCAACGTAAATAGCACAATTAATACCGAACACGATACATCGAACATCGAACAAAAACTCCATTTGGGCACTTTAACAAGATATCTCCCCGTCATCGTTGTCGCTGTCATCGTGCTTATCAGTATGGTTTCTTCGGAATTAATGAAATTCAACTGGCCAATTGTCGCCACACTGATTATTACATTTCTGTATGTGTCATATGTTCATTATCTCAGTCCAGACAGGTTTCTTACAATGAAAGAACTCAATAATGACCCAAAACCCACGCTATTACCAACACCGCCAGATGAGCCATCTTCAAATGACGGTGATTACGTAGATACATTCCTACGCTATGGCATTCCTATCATTATATTCGTTGTTGGGATTGCGATGGGTGTCGGTAGTAGTAAGATGTCCGAAAAAATCACAAATTACGACACCACAAATTCGATGATTACATTCGGGTCGATATTGTTGGTTGCAGGAGTTGCATCTGGCGTGTGGTGGGCTTATAAAAAGTTCTTCTCGGACGGTGGCGAGAGTAGTTCAAAGTTTATTCTTTATACCATTCTCTCATTTATCATCGGTATTCCATTGATAGTTCGTGGAGCAGAAATCAGAAAAGAAACAGACAAAGTAAATGATGACCCAATAATGAATAAAGAGAATCAGAAAAAGGTCGCGGAGGGTATCGCCGACACTCTACTCGGAACAGGTGTATTTTTTCAAATCGCGGGTTTTATGGCTCTCGGTTATTTCATCTGGAGAAATACGGGCACCAACGGGCTTATTAACACTACAGTAAAACGCATCGGTGTTGCAGGTCTCATCACTCTGGTCATTGGAATATTGGCGAGCGTGTCATTAGCAGCCAGTCAGAAAGATAAGAATATTCCTGCGGCTGCCGACTTAACTCCGTTTGGACAAAAAGTATATTTAGTTCACGGTATTATATGGTTCATTGCTCTTGTGGGGTTAGTGATTACAGTGATCGGACAGACAGAGAAATACGAGTTTCATAATAGATTACGGTATGTGTTGCCTGTAATTGTTGTTGTTATTGGCTTTATATTTAGTGGCATTCAACAAGCAAGTGAACTGAATCAGACTAAGCCTGATAATGTAGACGGTAGTCCTTATTATCAACAACTTCGAGATGAAGCCATTAAAGAACTACAAAAGAAAGAACCGAATAAAAACATTAGTGTAAATGACGAGGAAGTAAAAAAAGCTATACAAACCCGTCTTGACGAAGATATGAATAAATCAAAGACGCCTACAAGTGCTTTATTATGGATATTTACCGTTCTTGCGTGGGTTATTATTACGATTATGTGGTTTTCATTGAAAACGAGAATACAAATGGCGGATAATAAGGACAATACTTTGATTGATAATATCAACGATAACGACAAAAACATTAAAACAAAAATAAGAGAGGATAAAATGAGTTCTGATGACTGGGATAAAGTGCTAATGAAAGTCCCTGATAACTTCTTCTCAAAGTTGACGGTTCGTTTCGCCAAATGGTTTTCACTCATACCATTCCTATCGATGATTCTTCTCTTGATGTGGGTCTCTGTTCTTTTCACAAATGTGACAACATCTGCCAAGACGAGTGATTGGATTGCCAGTAAATTCAGCGGTGATATGTTCCCACGCGTAAAAGAGCTCATCGACGCGTTTTTTATTGTTCTCATCGTCGGGTTTGTATTATGTGCGATTATGTTGCTTCCGTTTGTCAAAGAAATGAATATCGGTGGTCTCGAATCTATTCTCAAATTCGCTGAGTCGGTTCAGGTGTGGCAGTTTAATAACAATGATGGTGATAAAGCGAAAGAAAATAGTATAGTAAAAGGAGTATTCCGGGCAATTGGCTTGGTCATTGTTGTCCTCGGCGCTGGTTTATCGTGGTGGTGGAAATATTTAGGTGATAATAAAACCGATATTGAAAATACGACAAAACCCGTTGTCCCAGAGAACTGGGGATGGGCAATCGCGTTCGTTGTTCTTCTCGCGGTATGGGCCATTCCTACCGGTTTTCATCTACCGGCAGGAACTCAACCGGATTTTCAGAAAGAAAATATACTGAAACTAATATTACGGTCGATTTTGACAACGGTCTACCTTGTTCCGTGGTTCATCATTGTTCTTTTCCGTCTTGGGTTATACAGTGTTGCGTCATTGACCGGTTTACTTGAATTCGAAAAAAAACGCGATGATACAATTGAATTGTTGAAATTCTGGAACTGGGGGACGACGACCACTGAAGAAGATAACGAGAAATATGTCCCAGACCTTCGTTTGTTTCCGCTCGATGATAGCCCACCGAAACCGAAAGATGTGAGTTCAGTTCCTTTTTCCGCCGCCGATGCCGCCCCCGAGGCCGCCGCCGCCGCCGATACGAATGCTCCCGCCGTTAGCTTGAATGAAACCAAAGTGAATGCTGTCGGGACGCTGATTAAAACACTACTTCTTACAATGGCATTCGTCATTGTGATTCTTGTGGTTGTCTATTATGTGTATAAGATTGATGCCGAGTTCGTCAATCCCGGCGGCGATGCTGCCAGTAAAGCATCCGGCGGGATAATGGCGAATCTAGATTCCCCCACTGCCCATATCATTTATTTTATTATTACAATCGTCGGTATCGCTGGTCTTGTCGCGTATCTCCGAGAGAAGTTCAAGACGGCCAATAACAATAAAAATCCGGAGGATTATTTGTTCGATGATATGAAAACAGAAGACGAGACCAAACCACTTCGTCAGCTCGCGTTCGGCGCTACGCATATCATCTATGTCATCCTGATGGTCATTGTCTGGGTATATGACCGCGACAAAGATGACAAGAGCAAAATGTCTGTAACCGGAATGACGGTTCTTGGTATTGCGATTCTCTTCTTTCATTACGGGCTTGAATTTATGGATACGATGAAAACGCGAGAACCGGCGGCGGCGGCAACAGGGACGGTGGTGGAAGGGGAGGCGGATAAGAAGGAAGCGGCAGCCGCGGGAGAGAAACCCTCAGTGACCGACCTTTTCACGAATATTCGTTTCGTCATCAACACCGTGTTTTTCATCGTGCTCTGCACCCTTGCCTATTATAAACAGCACGGAGCTATGGTCGCGTTAATCCTAGCAATGTTCATCTTTCATCTTACAAAGTCCGCACTCGGCGTGAAGTTATTGAAATTGTTATGGTTAGGTATTATTTATATTCCGTGTCTGTTCCTCGACCTCATTCAGTCGTCTCAGGGAGCAGTCGGCGATACTACACGACCCATCTGGATTATTCTTGCGATTGAAATACTCCTTATTGCGATATTATATGGCGGCCCCTATCTCATCAATTATATCGGTGCGTCTGCTTCACAAATCGTCGCTGCCCCCGTTTCCTTGAAAGAGAAATATGACACAAACCTGACAACACAAAGCGAGCAAATCTTCATTTACCATAATACGGGTATGGACAGGACACCCGCCGACGATGCCGCCAACTGTCCTATCGAAGAAAAGAAGCGGTATAATTATTCGATTTCAGGGTGGTTTTTATTGAATAATGCGTCTTCCTCCGTGAACCAGGATTTAGAGATATTCGATTTCGGCGGCGTTCCAAAAATGACCTATAATAGTGCAAAGGCCGAATTGAAACTCAAATGTAACATCATCGATATATCAAGTAATTTACCACCCATCGACGCCAACGGAACAGAGATTTACAATTCGAAGACGGCATATAACGCGATAATTCGCGGGAAATCGACGGATGCCCAAACGAAGCTTCGTATGCTTCAAGACAAAGAAGACGCTGACCTTGGTGTCAGTATTCCTCTTCAAAAATGGAATTATTTTGTGGTGAATTACAACGGAAAGACGATGGACCTTTTCCTGAATACCAAACTAATTTTCAAGAGCGACTTCATTATGCCAGATATTCAGTTGAAGCCGATAACTGTGGGCGACACGACCAACCGTAAAGGGTTGAATGGTTCGGTTTGTAATTTTGCATTTCATAAGACACCCCTTACAAAGGAACAAATACGATGGACATATACGATGTTTAAATCGCTTGACCCACCGTTGATTGGTATGAAAACAATACAGGATGATGTCAAAGAGGCAGGAACCACGGTTGCTGCCGAATTATCCAAGTAAATAATATATACATTAATTATACAAAGAATATGAATTCAAAATTAGTTCTAGCTGTAGTCGTTATTTTATTATTGTTGTATGTCATTTTTAAGGCATTGACAACGAATTATACCACTTTAGGAACGATGCAGAAATGGACAAATAAAACAACATTACAGGGTTCCAATTTACCAAATAGTTTTAAAGCGAATAGTGCTGTATCGATATGGTTTTACATTAAAAAGTGGGTAAATGGTGCGAAAATTATTTCATTTCATTCGAATGCGACTGGCACTCCCACCAATGCGATTTTTCAGGCGCAATTCAAAAATAACACGAATACCATCCAGATATTCCCGAGGTCTGGAAGTGACGACACCGACACCTGTGCAATCGCAGATTTCCCACTTCAAAAATGGGTCAATCTCATCGTGAGTTTTAACGGTTCGGCGATGGATGTCTATGTTGATGGCAAATTAGTGAAATCGTGTGTTGTAAATATGGGGTCAAAACTAAACGAAACCCAAGCAATTATGTTAGGCGATGAGGGTCCTTTGCCCAACGATGTCGGCTTTATCACCAATGTGAAACTGAAAGCCGCACCAATTGCCCCTCAAGAGGCGTGGGACATCTACTCGCAAGGTTTCGGTGGAAGCCCTTGGAGCGACCTCCTCAACAAGTATAAGGTGAAGTTGAGCTTCATTGTCGATAATCAAGAGCAGGCAAGTGTTAGCACATAAATTCGCACCACGAAACAATCTATACACATAAACAACTATTTGTGTATAGATTGTTTTTTTATTCGATTATAATAGTAAGGATATAACAACAATGAGTGAAAGCAGCGGCGACGGCGGCGGCGGCGGATTTTTAAATGGATTGACATCAAGTTTTTCAAAACCGAGTGATGCAGGTCTTTCTTCTAGCAGCGGTAGTGGCGGAGGTTTCAGTATAAGCGAATTTATGGAATCTAATAGTCTTGTCGCAAAGTTTGCCTTTATTTTAATGGTGTTTATCGTATTTTCCGTAGCAGTGAAGCTCTCCATCATCGGATTGTCGTTTTTGATGCTTCCATCTTCGTCGCCGTATGTATTGGACGGAACTGCCAATACAGAAGATATGGCAATGACTATTTCGCAAGACCCGTCAAAGGAAGGCTCGATTTTCATTTCGAGGTCGATGAATGAGGACGGTGGTTTAGAATACACGTGGTCAGCGTGGTTTTTCGTGAATCAAGTCCCGCTTAAAAAGGAAGTTTATTCCAGAATCTTTAGCAAAGGTGGCGAAGGAACGAAGCATCAGGATGAAGGTATATACTATCCAAATAACGCCCCAGGATTATATATTCGTTTCACAAATTCCGTGACTGATACAAATCCCGACCGCACAGACTCTGGCGTAAATGTATCGTTACTTGCCGTGGTCGATGTCAGCGGAAAGAACGACAATACTGCCGATAAGAAAATGAATTTACACGAACGCCTCATCGCGACGGATATTCCTATTAAAAACTGGGTGAATGCCGTGATTCGTGTGACGAATAATGTAATCGATTTGTATATCAATGGTCGTCTAGCACAGCGCCGCAAGACTGCTGGCATTCCTTTACAGAATTACGGAAAGGTGAATATCGGCGAGGCGAAAGCGGCAAACCGTTTTAGTGGATATATTTCGACTATCCAGTATTTCAACTATTCGATTGGTTCGACTAAGATTAAGAGCATCGTGGATGAGGGGCCACGAATGAAGATGGTTACAGCTACCGGAGAAGCATCCAATACAAAGGACCTCGGCTCTTACTTGTCGAATAATTGGTATATGCGGTAATATTTTTTTACATTATCATATCAGCAATACTGGTGTAAAAAAATATAAAATGCCGGCGACGCGGACAATATGGACGCCGAATTTGTTACAAGACAACCCGGATAATGTAAACAACCCAGGCGCCGTATATTTTGATACCACAAATGAAAATGGAAATCCGTTTCGTTACAACATTTATGCATTACAGTATGCTACGACATTCAAACTTTTACCAGGGACATTCACAATTCCTAGCAGCGAACCAGGTGTCGGACAGCGTGATACAGATATTCCTGCGTCTGTTTTCGAACAACGGCGCACCCTTATCGGTGTCATTCCGCTGATTAATTTGTCATCCAATAACCAGTATTCGGATTATCCGATTCGGTTTTCATTTCCGACAAACAATTACGCTGTCTCTGTAGCACGGTTAGACCGCGACTATTATGTCATTCCTCAGGCGTCAGGCGACCCTGCAAATCAGGGAAATGAAGGTGGTTTATACAAAAACCCGGGCGCCGAAAATGTTCGTCTGCCATATCGAAATATGCTCATCATCAACGGTGTATATGATGTTTCTGGCGGGTTTCTTTATGGCCAAAACTCTATCACTGTTCGAATGGAAATGAAACAAGCCGCGACTCCTTTAGATTTTACCCCCGCCTTTACCGAAAAGAAAATTCTGGTGCCGCTGACTATCTTGAAATCATCCACGATTATCAGCCTTAATCTGCATTTTACTGGGGCTGGGGCTACTAAAAATAATTCAATACCGAACTCGTTGGGGATTATCACTCGCGAGTGGCTCGATGGAGGCATTGATTTGAATTTCGCGGATTTCGCACAGACGAACCGTGTGAATATACAAACTGGAGAGCCGGATTATGGGGATATTGTATATTATATAAGTGTCCGTCCTCCGCGTGATTTTACATTTGTCGATGCCAATATTAGTATCTCGGGCAACCGGATTACCTTTCTAAAAAGCACGGAAACTCTGGCAAATCCCAATGCTGCCATTGCGGTTCAATTTCTCCAAGAAGAGACACCAGTGTATCAACGTTCGAACCGTATAGAGGGGACATCTACAACTAACACTAGCATTCGCATTGTCATTAAAAAATCAATCCCAACATTCGTCAATCAAATTCCGGATGAAAATACCGTCGACAACCTGAGCACGATTTATCGCTTACCCGACTTGAATAAAATGACAACCGAAGGTTCGTTTCGTTTGATACCGCCAGCGTCTACCAATAACGAACCCGATGGTATTATCACATTCAGTTCATCAAACGAAAGTCTCTTGAAAATTCGCGTTTCCGGTGATTCAAGCCTAAATACCATATATACCGCTTCTATTTATGGGTCAGGGACCGCGATTATAACTGTGATACAAGCCGCGACGGCGAACTTTCACCAGAAAGTCGCGACATTTGCCGTGAATATTTTCGAAATCACGCCAGCGATTATCAATTGTAACACCAACCTCTTTTATACCAATCCGTATAATCGCCAGTTTTGGACACGCTTCAAGCCGGAATGCCGGTCTTCCAATATGGTAGATAGTGTAACCGGCCAGTCGCTCACCGTCTCTCAAGTCGACGAAGTGTATGATATGCGGCGGAAAGCGGAAATCCTGAAGTATAATAAAAATGTCGGCGGACTCACCAAAAGTCAGAAATACGCGAAGGCGTCGCGCGGAGAGTTAATGCGTAATATCGGGAATTCGACGAGATATATCAGTGACCCTGCCAGTCCCTTCGCGTTGATTTGTCCGCCTACCGCGGCGAATAGTCGGTTATTATGCGGGCTTACGACGGCGTGTGGTGTGCCAGGTCGCGAACGCGTATTGTGTTATGACCCCTCCGTGAATTTGTATAATTATAAACGCACCTACCAATACGAGGCCGGTCTCCAGGCGACCATCAATATCCCCACCACGATATTGACAGAACCCTTGAACTTTCGTGTGACGAACTACGACAATGTGAACAAACGCATCACCCTGATGTGGGATGCCCCGGATTCAAATGGCGGTTTTCCGATTACCGGTTATGTCATCACTTATTCTGTAAATAATAAAACTTGGGCACCTTACAAGAGTGTTTTCCCATATAAACCGGCGGCAGGTGACCCACCCCCTACATACAATCAAGTAAGCGGTGAAATCAACGGAAATTCGGTTATATTTGAACGAATACCTGGGTCCGTTGAAATTCTCGATAATACCGTTTATTATTTGTCCGTATTTTCGGGGAATGAACGCGGGTTGTCGAGCGTTCCTGCCACCCTTACATTGAAAACTTCGTCGGTTCCGTCGATTATCAATGATTTCAGGTTCACTAATGCTGTCGACGAGCGTCAGAACTTGATGGTGGATTTGAAATGGACTGACCCCACGAATACGGGAAGCATAGACGGTGGCAGCGTATCTGGGTATAACGGACCGCCGGTGAATATGTATAATTTATATTATCGTAAGGTCCCCGATACAACTTGGATAAAGCAGACAATCGATTTATCCAATGTAATCATTCCTTCGGTTGGAAGTCTCTCTCGGCGGTATGTGTTGCGGAACTTATTGAACGAAAATAAGTATCAAATCAAAATCGAACCTATCAATAGTATTGGTGTTGGCCCTGAATCCGCGATTATTACGGCACGAACACTAATGAAGCCAGGCGCGCCGTTGAATATCGTATTATCGCCGAACTACGGGTTATTGCCGCCCATTTTCACTGACATTTCGCGAAATTATATCAATATCACTTGGAATAAACCGGATACTGGTGGAAGTATTATTAAGTATTACAATATTACGATTACACCGCCGACATCTATCGGTTCTCTAGTTTCTTACCCGTATAATATATCTTCAACTGACACAAGAACATCATATAGCGCAAATATCGGGAATTTGAATAACAACTATCTAGTAGACGGGTCATATTCTGTCGTAATGGAAACTTATAATGGTTATCTCACGAGTGTCCAGAGTGCTCGTTCTTTTGTAACGATTGCCCCGCTTTCGGCAAAACCGTCCATATTCAATATAGAGGGTTATTATGTTTCAACAGGATTAGTGTATGCTGAGTTGACATTTTCGATAAATACGGCAACCCAACCAGAAAACGCCATTACAAATATTATTGTAAATGGATTTACCGGGGCATATCAAACCACGCGCAACAGTGATAATCAACTGATATCGGGAACAGGCGAGCATAAGTTTCGTATTCCGGCGTCGTCATCTGGCACTGAAATCATTGTTGTAGGAACACAATACTATATTACGATAACGCTTGTTTATGGAAATGATGATAAACAAACCAGTGAAGTTTTTTCGTATACGCCAGATATACGGTATTTGACGGTATAACATCCGTGCGCGGCATTATTCTCTCAGTGTCGGATTCACGCAAATATCGTGTCGCGAAAAGACTTGTCCCGACATACATTTATCACTTGGTTCAACCTGGACGCAGCTACGAAATCCGCGGTCTTCGCCGATATAACAATATCCGCCTTTTCCGGTTTGGTGCTTTTGTTGTCTAAAAATGTGTATTTCGTATCATCATTGACGAAACCTGGTTTTTTATCATGGCTATTGGTCGCAGGGGGCGGAACTGGTGGATGATACGATGCCGACGACGGTGTCGTGCGTGCCTGTGCCTTTGCCTTTGCTTTTTGTGCATTGTATGGGTCTTCTTCATTGTCGCTGTCGCTGCTGTCGCCGCTGCTGTCGCCGCTGCTGCTGTCGCCGCTGCTGTCGCCGCTGCTGCCATCTATCGAGGTTGCTCCGTTGTCTGTGAACCGAGAGATGAGTTCACGCCCCTTCTGTTCCATCGATTTGAAAAATCCATTTATCTTATCACCAAACTCGCCCATTCCTAAATGAAAGTCGCCGTTTGCTGATAAACTGCTCCACATAAACCAAATAATCACCGCGGCAAGGATGAATTTGATGAGTGTCGCGAGAGAAAAGAAGCCCCCACCGCTTTCATCACCGTCGCCGCCAGTCTCGTCTTTACTCGCGATGTCGAGAGAAATCTCGGGCATATTGATATCTTTGAATGTATCCTGGGCTTTCTCTCGAATACGCGATAGTATCCCGGCTTTTTCCATTTTAGAGGAACTCGATAATCCGCTATTTACGCTTTCATTATTCGTAGGAGCACCGAAACTCGTAAATTTAAATGTTGGAAGTGACATTGTCTATATATACTGTAGATATATACTACTACTACTCATACGGACTATATTTCTTCGGCGGTGGCGTCGGCGGCGGCTGCGTCGGCGGCGGCAGGTTCTCGGTTGGTTTATGATTACCGCCATCCGTGTCGTCCTTCTTTCGCACAACTGTATTCATCGCGTTCAGTGCTTCCAACCGCTTAATCGTGCGTTCTAAATCTCCATTCTTGTCGCCGCTATAACCCGCCGATGAGAATAGGTAGTCCGTATCCGGGCTGATTTCGTGCTGTTTAATCTGTTTATACACTGAGTTGATATTCCCGACCGCTGTTTCTATAATGATACGGTCATTTATCATCTCGATTTTACTATCATATTCCGTGGTTAAAAGTGAAATCGCGAAATAAATGAGATACCGCCGTTTTTTACGAACCCCCGGCGTAAATCGAATACAGTATAACCGTAACAGACTAGCGACGATTTTCTGTGTGAGCGGCGAATGTTCTTCGGCATCATTACTTCGGGCAATAATCATATCCCATATCATCCATATCGGGTCGAATTGAAGCTTATCATCGACCGGAATATGCGACCGACGCTCGCAACGACACAACTCCTTCTTCGCTTTACAAATCGTTTCAAACTCGACAATCCACTCCACCCAATAACACGCTAAGAGTGTATTTTTAGAATCTCGAGAGATGTGATAGGCGAATTCGTTCAATGCGATGAATATTTCTTTGGGGTCTCTCTCCCGGAAAAACTCCTGAGCATAATCCACCCGCGGGGCTTTTAATCGTTGCGACATTGTCGCGATGTCATATTCTTCCTTCTTCTTAATCTTCACGCTCTCGTATTTGTGCTGCCGCTTCGAGTTCGAGAGAACGCACACGATTTCCGCGAATAATGACCGCATTTTGGCGTGATTTCGAAGGCGAAGTTCGTTTCCGGCATAACCATTGGATATTATCGATTTGAAGCTCTCGTAACGCATTTCAATATAAAGCGGAAGTTTAGGGTTCGCTAAATGAATATACTTACTCGCGAAAGTGATAATAATATCCCATAGTTCGAGATAATGACCTGAGCATACCAACTCAGCACTCCAATAACAAGCCGGTTCGATTTTGGAACTCGATAGGCTATTCAAGAGTTCTTTTCTGACATCGGTTTTCTTATAGGATGAAAATGTGATGCCGCGGAAATCCGACTCGCCGCGAATATCATTGATTTCATTCGGGTCAGACATTCGTATTCGTATTCGTATTCGTTATTATTATTATGTCATCGGCTTTTTTTCGCGCGAGAATAACGATAATTATATTTTGTGATGAAATACTAGTAGCGTAGCGAACAATGACTTCGTTTTCTGCATTTATTCGCGGAATAACACGATGGGAAATATTGACATTTTTATTCATATTATTAATGGTTCTTTGTTTTATTAAGCAAGATTTATCGTGTCACGCCGAAGGGTTCGAGCAACGAGAGAAATATAAAGTATACGACAATAACACATTGTTCGACAGTTTTTATGCCGACATCTACGACGAGCTTTTCATCTTGCCAAATAAAATCGAAGCGGAAGTCGATGAAGTCATTCATATGACAGGTGTGCTTCAAGGGTCGGATAATGACAAGAAGAACCGTAAAATTTGTGATTTGGGGTGTGGGCGCGGACATCACGTCCACGAGCTCAAAAAGAAGGGGGTCGTAAATGTAATCGGGTGCGATAAATCAGAAGCAATGCTCCAGAATGCCAGTGATTTATACCCCAAATGTAATTTTATTCGCGGCGATTTTATGAAACCAATGTTATTTAGCGAAGAAGAATTCGATGTTCTCACCTGCTTCTATTTCACAGTATATTATGTGAAAGACAAGCGCGCTTTCTTTCGTAATTGTCATCAGTGGCTAAAACCGGAGGGATATCTCATCATTCACCTGGTCGACAGAAATCATTTCGACCCCATCGTCCCTGGCGGAAAACCGTTATTTATTGTATCACCGCAGACTTATGCGAAGGAACGCATTACGGAATCGCTCGTAAAATTCCGGAGCTTTCAATACAAGTCCGACTTTATTGCCCCTCCGCCCACGAAGAACGCGAAAGGACGCGGGACAGATGTCAAGAATACCGGGGAGAAAAATATCGCGAAGTTTGTGGAAAAGATTACCGACGATAAAACGGGGAAGGTTCGAGAGAATGTTCACACCTATTATATGCCCACCAATCGAGAGATGCTCGAAATTGCCAAAGAAGTCGGGTTTATTGTAACAGGACACGTCGATTTGATTCATGTCCTCAACGAATATCAATATCTTTATATCCTCAAGAAGGTCGCGTAGGCCGCCGCCGCGTAGGCCGCGTATCGACGTTTTTATCCTAGTAATATAATGCCACCATTTTTGTTTCATTATATTATCGTTTGTGCCGTCGTGGCATTCATCACGGCGGTGTGTGTGTTAAAATTCAAATACTTATATTGGTATAGTCAGCCACTCACATTTCGATGGACGGGTCGGCGGTGGTTCGGCGGCGGCGGCGGTGGCGGCCATCGAACATCGATAATGAACCCTCTTTCTCTCGGCGAGCGATGTTATAATGCTGTTGTATACCCATTCTTACATCACGTCGACCATCAACGCGTTCGGGTATATCACGGAACGGATGAAGATGTTCCGTTCGAGAGAATAGCTGAGTTATTGTCGCTTGGCGGCGGCGGCGGCATCGCTGGCAATCAAGCAGATACATTGAAACTTCTTATCTCTCAGGAGACATTTGGTCTCTCGGCGTTTGTTGGTATCCTTTTGCCGGTGAGCGGCAGCACCGGCGACAACGCCGCAGGCGTATCAATACTATCACCCCGTATTATGCTTACCTTTCATTCTTCACAGATATCTGAACCCTATCGGTCGGTGTCGATTTATGTGTGCGATTATCTTACCTGGCAGAAGTATACTGTGAGCGAACGCGAATCTCTCGAACTGCTCGAAACAACCGAGTATATTCAGAAGTCTCGAGAGATTGCCGGAGAACAGACATTATACCGTTATAATGAAATCCCGTGGTTTGTCGTTCCATTCACAACGGTATATTCATACTTATTGGCTGGGGCCGGGGCCGGGGGAAGTGCCGGAGACGCAGCAGGGCTGACGGTTGTTCCCGTTTCCTCCGCCAACTTCGCTCTCTTTTATGCGTTTATTACAGAACGAACGAGAGATTTTCATTGTTGTATTCTGAATGAACTGACTCAACTCCAATCTCTCGTCGAACATAACTTATATCGTATCTATTTGCTTCTATGGAATGAAACGCGGGTCATCGCGATGTATTTATTTACACGGTCGAATACATTCCAGCGGCGGATGCACGACGCAGACCATTCTCTCGAACTCGCGTCTACACCACGCTCGAAAACGAAAGGAAACCGAATTCACAAACTTCACGATTATATATCAAACACTTCGACGGCACTCGTGAAATATTTACCGCCGGTTCGTCTACCGAAATATGATGCTTTTGGGAAACGCGTTTCCACGGAGGCGGCAGCGGCGGGAGCACCGGGAGCTGGAGCACCAGTGGCAGCGGCGACAAGCGTCCTACGCTTGGTTTCTTCTATTCAACTCAATTCGTTATGTGATACGAGCCAATTTGTCTACGGGTTTCAATCTAGTTATCGCCGAGAGAAAGAGTTATCCGCCCCGAATGAAATGGTGATGATAGATACTCTCGCACATAACTATCGACTGATTGATGCTTTGGTCGCGAGTAAGCCGCCGACACCCCGAGTCATATCACGAGAGAAATGGTATTACATACTATATAATGCCATTATACACAAGGAAACTCTTTGTAAGGATATTCTGATGATATGAAATGGAATGGAATGCCGAATCGATTTACCGCCTATATTGTAATGTAGCAGCACGACGCCCGCCAAACATCCCTCTTCCATACGAAGACCCGCCACTGCCACCACCGCCAGCAGCGTTCATAAATGTATCAACGATGAAAATAATGAATATGCCTAAAAAGCAATACAATACCAACTCTTCAATGACGTGACCCGTCTTTTCGTCTTTCTTCTCCTCTAACATATGAATAATGTAATTCAGCTTTTCAATCAGAGCAGTGTTCGTCCCAGACATATTTCCGCTGCTCTCACTACTCAGCTGATTTGCTAGAGATTCAGCATACGGAACAAATTGCTCATAATATTGCGTAGCATATGTGCTCGTCTTTGGATTTGTGCTAAATGGCTGTTGGGTGGCCGAGGCAGAGGCAGCACCGACACGGTCGTTCTTTGGTGAACCGGATGTTCCCATTACTTTTTCGAAATAGGGTGATGCGCCGATACCGATGCCGCTGCCGATGCTGCCGGTAGATTCCATCCCTTCTAACAATGTCGATGAATAGGATGATGACGGATTTAGGGAATTCATTTGTGTCGTTTTTCGAACAACTTGCGGCGGCGTTGTTTTGCTAGATACTGTGTCTGCGCCTCGAATAATCCCCGAATGCGAAACATTGGTGGCATAAACACCCATTCCTTGCGCCGGATAGGACGGAAGTATCGAAGCACCATCATCTGACTCATCCCCACTGTCTTCCCCGCCTTTACGGTGGATATTTTCGATATAATCCTTGATTTGCTTTATCTTTTTTCCGACCGTATTATCGTTGGCAGACGATGACGACGCCGAGAGGCCGCCGCCGCCGCCACCGCCACCGCCGTTGGATGTTATCGTTTCTTGATTTCGCGGAATCTTTAGGGTGCGATTCTGGCGGCCACCACCGCCGCCGCCGCCGCCGCCGCCGCCACGACGGATATTACTTTTCGGTTCATTGTTATTGTTATTGTTACTTTCGGCGTATTCCGAAAAACCTAAAGATGTCAT
>RGCF01000551.1 GCA_009919265.1 Bacteroidota bacterium
CTCTTCATTCTCTCGCTCGACCCCGCCAAAATCGCGAAATATATGATGGACAAGCATATTGCTAAAATCATATTGGAAGCAGTTCAAATGTTATGCACTACACAACGCTTACTAACAATCAAACATACTGCGGACGACAATTGCGATCCTTGCGTCTATAAAATCGCGCACAAAAATCATCCAGTTACAATATGGTGCCGCGCATCGCAAGCCAACTTCATCTGGACTCTTGATCTCATCGATGCGATGCACGCTGAATGGAAATACCGATATCAACACCCAGCACACAAACAGCACAAATCATATGCCGTAGCCCAATATTTACGTCGTAATGTTCCGCCCGCACACGTATTCGAAAAGGTTCGTGTTGCTGGCGTCATGACACCTTTCGCACTTGCGATGCCAGATGAATACAAGATTCACGCCAGCGACCCCGCGTGTCAAACGGGAACTAGCAACGGTGCCGACATTTATGACGCGGTTGCTTCTTATCGGAGTTATTATTTGTCCGAACCGAAGCGCCGCATCGCGAAATGGGCCAAATTGCGTGATACGCCGCTGTGGTATATTCGCGGGTTGCGAAAAATAGAAGGTCGTCGAACACCAAAACTTATTACGAAAAAGATATAATCAACAAATGTATATCAAATTCAGTATTGGAATGAACAGATGATTGAGTGCCGCGTTTAATACTGTCGATATTTAGTATGTGTTATATGTAATGTGATTCTTTTGCGATTTTTTATTTTATTTTTATTTGATTGAGATATGAAAAAAATTGAGATACAAGGAAAGCGAAACCAAGACAAAATGAAACAAATGGACGATCCGAACGCAACAATCGAGAGAAAGATTCAACCCAAACGAGCAAAGGTGATTCCCATCGAGTTCTATACAAGTGACCAATCTCTCGTATTAGATATTTTAAAAAGGTATGTTGTGGATTTATCAAGTGGAACAGGTGGAATGAAATATGCTGATGATGTCACCAAATCACCACCATCCAATCCCGTTTTATCAATGATACTTCGAGAGATTGATAACAAACGTAAAGCGTATATTTATCAAGATAAACAACATAACATATATGATTCACGTTACAGTGTTGGCACAAATCGCGTGGTTGAGTTATTAGTTCATACCGAGTTTGTATGTCATTATTGTCGAGAGATTTGCCAAGTGATGTATAAGGAATCGAAGTGTAGGCGGCAATGGACTTTAGACCGAATTGATAATAACTACGGACATAATGATA
>RGCF01000552.1 GCA_009919265.1 Bacteroidota bacterium
CATTGTGGGACCGACACGCACACCTTTTAAGATTTTAGTAACAGGTATTTCACCTTTGATATCATCTCCGTACATGACATATTCTGTATTTGAACCGGATGTAACAGCCGCGCTCGGCGCAGGACATGATCCCGCAGGAAGTCCTTTTGCATTTGCCACACTCAGAGTATTATCCACATAATACGCCTTACTTGCCGGGCAAAACTGGACATCCGTGGATGAATTAATAGGCGTGGTAATACCCTTTGCCCGCATGAACAACTCGTATCTAGTCGGCTCATAACAGTTTACAGGAAGATCATTGGATGAGTGATTCTTAGGAGTATATGTACATTGTAAAAGGGTAGGGAGTGGAGGAGACCCCCCTTGAACTAATATGGTTTTCACCGCATCACTCTGAGGGCATACCATAGTATCCTTCGCAATTACATTTGTACAACTATCCACTCTAGAAAGTTCATCATTCTGATTCTTGTAGATTGTACATTTTTTCATGGCGGGGTCTTCAGGCTCCGTACCATTTCCGCTACACTGGGATGCCGAGCAGCCTTCTTGTCCAATTCGGTGCATATCTCCATAATAGTATGGCATTTTCTGAGAGCAATACAATGCAGCCCGCCGCGTCCACTCATTTATCAGCCATTCAGAGCACGTTTTAAGACCATATGTAGTCTTTGGAGATAAACTACATACTTCATGTCCATGGCATTTACCATTGACTATATCACCCTCACAGCAATTGGTATCACCCTCATCATTTATATATTTTTCAGTATTTACAGGACATGATGTAATACGAATATTTGGTAGATTTACTTGGAATCCCTCTTTTCTATGTAGCCACTCCAGACCATTTTGTCGTATGAATACTGCGAGTATAATAGCAGCAAGACCCACACAGAATAACCAAATTACAAATGGTAGTACCGAGTCCATCTAATACCGCTTAATATCTAAATTAGATAATAAGCCGTAATTCTATCACCGGGGGTACCGCTTAATATTAAATTAAATAATGAACGGCAGTGTAATTAACTTTGATATTTCACGGTACCATTAGACTTGTTTAATCTTATAGTCTTTCCGTTTAGTTCCTGGCCTAAATTCATCTGGATTTTTTTCAATGTATTCTCTAGCCTTTGCGAATATCTCATCGACCGTTTGTATACTAGACGCATCCCCAACAAATGTAGCTGGATCATTTCTTCCAAGTTCTGGAGGTCTAATGCAA
>RGCF01000553.1 GCA_009919265.1 Bacteroidota bacterium
TATTTTATTGTATTTCCTAAACTAAATCCTAAATCCCAAGCATCAATAACCTTGATGGCTTCATATTCATTATTTTTTCCTCCATAATGTTCAGGGTGATTAACTTGTTCCATTACACTTCTCGATATTCTTTTAATAACTCATCATTAGATTTTGTTCCGTATTTTCCTTCTAATGTTTTTGGGTCAATATACGAATTCATCATATTTTTCATTTCATAAATTTGATGTGTGGTGTCTAATGAATTGACAATCTCACGAATAATTTTGTATGGATCGGCATTTGAACCTGGTCTTCTGTCTTCAACATAACCCTTCCAATGTTCGGCCGTGTCTTTTGGAACCCTGATCGATGCTCCGCGATCAGATACACCCCAACTGAACTTATCAATTGATTGTGTTTCATATTCGCCAGTTAGTCTTAAATGGTTTTGTGACCCATAGGCTTTGATGTGATCGTCATGTCTAGATTCAAATGCGTTGAATAGTGCCATGAAATAGTCTTCATTTCCTTCATTTCTCATCTTGTCGGTTGAAAAATTTGTGTGAAGTCCTGATCCGTTCCATTCACCATGAGTTAAAGGTTTCGGGTGAAGTTCAATATGGTAATTGTATTTCTCAGCAACTTTATAAAGTAAATACCTTGTCATCCAAAGATCATCACCACCCTTAAGTTTACCTTCAGAGAACACTTGGTATTCCCATTGACCTAATGCAACTTCAGCATTTATACCGGTAATATTAATGCCATAATTCAAACACATGTTTAAATGTTCCTCAACAAATGAACGACCAGCCACATTATGTCCAACACCACAATAATATTCACCCTGTCCTTTTAAAATATTTCTTTTGTGACCCAAAATATTTCCGTTGATTTCTTCACGAATGAAATACTCTTGTTCGAACCCGAACCAAAGATCTTCATAACCTTCAGTGATTTGAGATCTTTTGTTTGATTCGTGTGGTGTTCCATCAAGATTTAGTACTTCACATAAAACATAAACAGTATTGTTTTCTAAAGGGAATGTACTGGGTGTATAATGTCTAACGGGTTTCAATAAACGATCAGAGTTACCAGTTTCTGCTTGATTTGTTGATGACCCATCAAAGTTCCACATAGGAAAATTTCCATCCAAAAATGCATTTCTAACTTTATCGTATTCTACAATTCTAACTTTACTTCTAAGGTTTGGTTCTGGTTTATAGCCGTCTAACCAAACATATTCC
>RGCF01000554.1 GCA_009919265.1 Bacteroidota bacterium
ATCGTGACCCCCAACTTATTCCAACACTTAAATCGATGTTGGAAAACGCAAAAAAACCAAAAAATTTAGTTATCGGAATATGTCGTCAATACCATCCTGAGGATGGTTTTGATGTTTTAGATGAATTTAAAGGAGATAAAAGGTTTAGAGTTCTTGATGTTTTATATTCAGAGTCGAAAGGAGTTTGTTGGGCAAGAAATCAAGTCCAACAATTATATAAGGGTGAGGAATATACATTACAGATTGATTCTCATATGAGATTTGAGAAGGATTGGGACGATACACTAATCAAGATGATTAAACAACTTCAAAAGAAAGGATTCAATAAACCGTTATTGACGGGATATGTTTCTTCTTTTGACCCGGATAATGACCCTGCGGCAAGAGTACAAGAGCCGTGGAGAATGTCATTTGATAGATTTATTCCTGAAGGTGCGGTATTTTTTTTACCTGAGACCATTCCGGGGTGGCAACAATTAACTGAACCGGTTACTGCGAGATTTTATTCTGCACATTTCTGTTTCACATTAGGTCAATTTTCAAAAGAAGTACAACATGACCCTGAATTCTATTTTCATGGTGAGGAAATATCAATAGCGGTTAGAGCATACACTCATGGTTATGATTTATTTCATCCACATAGAGTTGTTATTTGGCACGAATATACAAGAAAAGGTCGTACTAAACAATGGGATGATGACAAAGAATGGGTAAAGAAAAATGACTATTCTCATAGTAAAAATAGAAAGTTGTTTTCTATGGATGGTGAAGTATATGACCCGTCAGAATTTACAATTTATGGATTTGGTAATGAAAGAACTTTAAAAGAATATGAAATTTATTCGGGGTTAAGATTTTCAAGAAGAGCCGTTCAACAATATACATTAGATAAACATTACCCACCAAACCCAACAATATATGAAACAGAAGAAGAATGGGAGAGTAGTTTTGCAACCATATTTAAACATTGTATTGATTTAGGTTTTAGTCAGGTTCCGGAAAAAGATTATGATTTTTGGGTTGTAGCGTTTCATGGTGAAAATGATGAGACTTTATATAGAAAAGACGCTGATATAAACGAAATCAATAATTTACTTAAAACAAGAGAAAGATATGTAATACAACAAAGATTCTGGTTTGGAAGGACATTAGAGGAAATTGCTGGCGATTTACAACCCAAAGTCACAAGAGAGAGAGTCAGACAAATAGAATCAAAAGCATTAAGAAAG
>RGCF01000555.1 GCA_009919265.1 Bacteroidota bacterium
AAGTAATGGAGCCAAAAATTAAACCTATTATCCGCAAACGTATAATAAATATGGAACTGGTTATAATCATAATCGTTGGTTTGCTTTGGTTGATTCTAGCAACTTTCATTGCATTGATTGCAAGTAGCACAGGAAAATAATCCCCGCAAAGGGATTTCAGATTGTTTTTCCAGGTTTCACAACAGAAGAGTATAATAGATATGGAACTACCATACAGATATCTCCAAGAAGTGTTAGACGAGGGCGTTTGCCCTGAATGTGACAAAAAGTCAAAAACGATTGGCTTCCAGTTCAGCTACGGCATTTATGCTGGTGTGATGTGCGAAAACTGTGCAAGAAGCAAATACAGAGACCAGTGCGGTCACGGTCGCTCAATGGGTACGAGAGCTGAGTACGAATCGTATGGTGAAGCATACGACGATTATTAATCCCCTTCAGGGGCCGTCAGATTGTTTTTCCAGTTTTCACGAAGATTGGGTATAATATATATGAAATCACTCTTACTTAATAAAGAAGGCACCTTAGAGCCACTTAAACCAACCAACGGAACTCACTTTACTCTTGATGAGCTTAAGAAAGCACTTGACTGTGAGATGATTGAGGTAATTTATCTCAATGAAACAGACAATATTATGATAGGCGATGAGGAGGGCAGATTGAAAGACGACTATGTTATCAATCCAATAGCCACTAAAATCTATCAAGAAAGTTGGAACACCAGAAATGATATTGTTGGAGATGTCATACTCTGTCCTTCTTCAATGCTGAGATAATCCCCACAAGGGATGCTCAGATTGTTTTTCCAGGTTTCACAATCTGAGCGTATAATAGATATGACTGAAGAAGAAATAATTGAATTGTATAGAAATACGAACAAAGGGTGGGCAGTCTGTCCAAGTTGGGTATTATCATTTGAAGTATTTAACAGGGAACTTATTAAAGAATACAAAACAAGAAATTACTTTGGAATAGTTCCAGAAATTTCTGAAAAACAACAGAATTCTATTATAACAGTTTGGATATATGAAATGTCTCGTAGAGGATGGAGTTATGGCGATTCTATATATGATAAACAAGATAAGTTTGATAGAGACTGTAACGAGTCTTTGGATGAAGCTATTTATCAAGTAATGGAGCCAAAAATTAAACCTATTATCCGCAAACGTATAATAAATATGGAACTGGTTATAATCATAATCGTTGGTTTGCTTTGGTTGATTCTAG
>RGCF01000556.1 GCA_009919265.1 Bacteroidota bacterium
AGGGGAATTGTTGTGGATTTTCTCCTTTCAATAGAGGCATGAACATTCTCAATTCAAAAAATAGGTTTTCATTTTTCCCTTTCCTTTCATTTCGGTTTCCCCTCTATATTCATAATTGGCATCATGCGAGGATTGACTGGTAAGCTTTTCCAAAAAGGTATCGCTGACTTGTATGCGACCAGGCACTCCCGTGCTTTCCAATCTGCTCGCAACATTTACGGCATCACCCCATAGATCATAGGTATACCGGTTGAGTCCTATCACACCTGCCACTACCGAACCGGCATGCAAACCAATTCTTAGTTCAATTCTCTTTCCATTGAAATCAAATTCTTTTGATAGATCAATGATATCCAATGCAAATCTGGATATTCTTAATGCATGATCTTCTTTTTGCTCCGGAATACCACATACCGCCATATAGGAATCACCAATCGTTTTGATTTTTTCGATTCCATGCTTCTTGGCTAGATTGTCAAATGCAGTAAATAATTCATTTAATGAATGAACCAACTCTGCCGGCTTGATGCTCTCCGCAATATGTGTGAATCCAACGATATCAGAGAAGAATATGCTCACAGATTGCGTTTCCTCCGCAATCGTTTTCTCACCTGCTATGATTCTCTCTGCAATTGTGGATGGAAGAACATCCTGCAAGATTCGTGATTGTTCACGCAATATGCTCAGCTCTTGCTTTCTTTGATATTCTTCTTGCATGACTTTTCTGTTGAACTCAGTTAATTCTGCCTGCTTCAAAACTTCCAATGTATTTATTTCCGCAGAAAGAGCATGAAATTGTCGCTGATATTCAAATGCCATTTTCCAATCTTCCAGATCAGCAGAAATCAGTGATAAATATTCCAAACAAGGTAATTGCTCACCCTTCAATCCATTCGTTTGAGCATGCTCCAATGATAGCTTTAAATCATTGATGGACTCTCTTAAGGAATCAGGATCCTGCTTCATCTGACTACGAATAATCGCCGCATGTATCATGAATTGATTATAGCGATATTCATCATCATTTTTTTTCGATAATTCCAGTCCTTTCTGCGAATATTCCATCGCTTTGTCAAATTGATTGATCCGCGAATATAATACCGACATATTGAGACAAAAGGTTGACTCATCAACATAATTTCCAGGATTTCTATAATCCGAATATGCCTTATTGTAAAATATCAGTGCCTGATCATATTGCTTT
>RGCF01000557.1 GCA_009919265.1 Bacteroidota bacterium
TAAAGAATCCACTACAAAGAGAACAACGCCCCCATTTGAAATACTCGGCAGTGTTTCGCACGAGGGCTTCTGGCTGATAGTCAATATAACATGTGCTGAATTTGTCCCTGTTCTGAGTCCATACGTCATCCAATGTCATTACATTCTTCCAACCCATTCGCTCAATACATATATTCAGCCAGGCAAAATGCGTGGACCCAAACGGATTCTCGGCAAGAACCCGTTTCATCATGGCATATCGTGCCATACAGAGAAGATAATACGACGCTGTATTTCGGTCGTCAAATGCGTAGGGATTCCTTCGCCGGTTTGCCTGGATTCTGGCGCGGAATTGCGTGAGAGGAAAGTCCTCAAACGACATTGAAATATACTTTGTCTTGGAAGCTAACCAGGGTGGTCGCATCGCTCGTAATAACTCTAGAGATTCCGGCTCACAGAATACTACAAGATTCTGCTCAGTAGAAAGAGTAGATTTCGCACTGGCAAGATAATGCTGGGAAGGACGGGCCTTGATAGATTCGGATGCATCGGGCATCTTTGTCAAATCAAAATACGCCGTGACAACCGTCCAGTTGTCTGGAACTTTTACTGCGGGCCATAGCTCGGAGGGAGTGAATCGAAGAATCCCAGTTCCTGACCAGTGACCCAGATCCGTAATATCCACCTTATCTTCCACAGGAATCTTATACCAGAAATTATCCCGCATTTCTTTGAAATACCAGATATCATCACATATGACAAATCCCTGATACGATTCACCCTTTAGCCATTGATAGAATTCATACTCACGGGTTCCTTCATGCGGATCAATATCTAAAAATATGAATGCAGATCCCAGCAGCTTTTCCTTCCATATTGCCTTTCCAGCATCCGACATTAAATCATCCGTGTGATAACTAAGATTTGGCACAGAAGGAAGAGTATACATATGTTGAAGATCAAAGGAATATATGTGATTCGTGCTTGAACCATTCGAAAGAGCAAGGCCCGAGGCTCCACGATGTGTGCCGATATCAAAAATGTCACGACCTCGATACAAGGAACTCAAATACGATAGAAGCTTATAATGTTGTTTGCCGGCTACATCTTTAAATTCAGACCAGTGTATGGCAGACGTTGGGTGCTGATCCTGTAGGAAATCTAATTGTATACTTTCAACTGTAGATTTCATTCTTATGAATCATATTTCTTCTACTTTAAA
>RGCF01000558.1 GCA_009919265.1 Bacteroidota bacterium
ATATATTGTCATGGATTCACTTAAAGAATCAATGCTTAATGAGATGAAGAATGATATGCTTAATGAAACAAAGAGTGATATAGATAACAGTAGCAATGATGATATTAACAATGATGTTGCGCCAGCGCCGATTTTGGAGCCGGTTGATAGTAAAAAACCAAAGGCAGAGAAGAAAACCACTAATAAGAAGGGCCCGGGTAGGCCAAGAAAAGCACCTTGTCGTGAGGTCCTACCTAGACGCGGAATTTCTGTGAAACCCACTAATCCGGAAACTTGTATCGAGTTCCTGCACGACGACCCAAATATGTTTAAGAAGATAATAACGTTCTTTAAGTCGACGGCGACGCATAATATTCAGATAATATTTAGGCCGACCGAAGTCGTCATGTTTGCGAAAGACCATCACGATAAGAGTAAGATACGAATTCGCATAGATGCTACTAAGGTTAATCATTATTATTGCAAGAATACATTAGACATTGGCATCGCTTTAAAGGACTTGGACCAACTTTTTAACAAGGCGGACAAGGATTATAAGGCGTTTGTCCTGTATTCAAACAGTAGTGGCATGCAGAAAAACATCGTGCTGACGTTCGTCAATGAGATGGAGATCGATGAAGTTCATACTATTGACTTGATCGGGCAATATAATCATATCGATAACGAGCGTGAATTCATTGACGAAGACTATATGATTAAGTTCGAGTGGCCGAATAAATACTTCCGCAAGACAATAAACGACATTCGCACTATATCTTCGCAACTTTCTATAACGCAAGAAGACAAGAATCAGCCATTGATTCTTGAATACACATCTGAAAATAAGAAGATCCATTCAAAATATAATGTGAAGAACCCAGCTAAGATCAAGCTGAAAAGTGGTTTGCGGCATGGTGATACTTTTCGCGTCGACATCCGACTTGACTATGTTAAGCCTATATCCTCATCACACATCGCCGACAATATAGTTATACTGCTTGACGAAAACAAAAAACTAATGACAAAGGCCTACATAGATAAAGACCTCGCTATTGAAATCAAAACAATAACTGAGATCATTGATATAAGACCCGAATAAAACTATAATAAAACTACATTAATATAATGTCAATGGATAAACAACAATTAGACAAACAGATAGACAAACAGATAGACAAACAGATAGACAAACAATTAGACAAACAGATAGACAAACAGATA
>RGCF01000559.1 GCA_009919265.1 Bacteroidota bacterium
TGCTTGATTTATTCAAACACATTTCGCTCCCGGTTTTCATCGTTAGTCTCTCCATCGGTCTCTTCTATGTCTACATCTCAGTGCCGAATCCGAAGATTATCTATGTCTACCCAACCCCCGACAATATCCGCAATTTCCAATTTAAAGACAACGCCGACAACTGCTTTTCATTCAACGCCAAGGAAGTATCGTGCGATAAAGCGAAAGGCAAGATTAAGAAGATTCCGGTTCAGTAAGACTATTTTCCACTAAAAGAATAGGAATTATATATCATTATATTAGAATAATACGACACGATGGGTTTTCAACGGCTTCTTCATACCGAAACGGGCCGTATTATTATATCTATCGTCCTTGGTCTAGGAATTGCTTCGCTTTTTCGCAAGGTGTGCAAGGATAGGTCGTGTATCAGCTTTCGCGCACCCCCGCTCAAAGATTTAGAGAAAGACACCTATAAACTCGATGACAAATGTTATGAGTATAAGACAAAAGCAGTGAAATGCGAACCAGGGAAGAAGGAGGTGAAACTTCACTGAAAAATTGAATATCAAATATTTCGTTATTGTAATCATCACGACGAAGACAATACCGAACGCCGAACCCCGAACCCCGAACCCCGAACGCCGCAATGGAACTCGCCACTGAACCCGATGTATATTCACCGAATATCGACGACAACGGGAATTATGTCGATAGAATACCGTCGTTCCATTCGAATGCTCTCGCAAATGGGATACGATGCCCGTGTGGAACTCGAAAAGACAAAGTGTATATCTCTGCTCCCTTATTCGCGGCACATTGTAAAACCAAAACACACGAAAAATGGGTGCAAGACCTCAATACAAACAAATCGAACTTCTTTACAGAAAATCAGAAACTACGCGATATCGTTCACGCACAGAAGATTATGATTGGGAAATTAGAACTGGAACTCTCTAGTAAAAATATGACAATCAATTACTTGACACAAGAACTGACGAAGATAATGACGGTAGGCGGAGGAACACTACTCCATACACAACCGACGGCGACGGCGACGGCGACGGCGAACGACCTTTTGATGTTTTAGCAAACGCGAATACTACGCGTCCAAACCAGAACACTTCGTTCTTTGTATATGTATATTCTTATTTTTACTGTTATTTAGGCCATTTGATTCCATTCCATTCCATTATGA
>RGCF01000560.1 GCA_009919265.1 Bacteroidota bacterium
AAAAATGGATTTTTTATGGATATAGGAGCTCATGATGGTGTATTAATTAATAATACTTTATATTTTGAAAAAAACAATAATTGGACGGGTATAAATGTAGAACCTATGAAAAATATTTATGACAAATTAGTTATTAATAGACCTAATTGTATAAATATTAATGCAGCAGTTTGTAATTCAAATGGTGAAGCAGAATTTTATTCAAATACAGGTTATACTGAAATGATATCAGGATTGAAAGATAAATTTGACCCTCGTCATTTAGAGAGATTACAAAGAGAGAATTATCAAATGGGTGCTAGTACTGAAGTAATTAAGGTGAATACTAAGACTGTTGAAAGTATTTGTGATGAACATAATATTAAACAAATTCATTATTTATCTATTGATGTTGAAGGTGCCGAATTTGATGTTATTAAATCCATCAATTTTAATAAAGTTTTCATTGATATTATCGCATTTGAAAACAATTATAATGATGTAAGTGTTCCTATTGTAAAATATTTAGAAGAAAAAAATTATGTTGTGATACATGTGTCAATGGATATATTTATGATACATAAATCATCAGAATTTTACCCAAAAAATTGAGTTTATTATTTTTATAATTGGTTAAGAACAATAGATATGAAAATTTACAATATCTTGATGTAAAGAGTCATATGCATAAAACACGTAGTGATAATGTAGATATGCATTTAAAAATCGCATTATCAAGATGTCGTCGTGTAGAAGGAATACATAAAGATGGAACTATAAAAACATTTGATTCAATAAAAGAAGCTTGTATATTTCTTGATAAAAATAATATGCTTTATGAGACTATTATTTAAAAAAGTCCTATGTTATCTATATCATTAAATGATAAAACTAAATGGTATAATAGTTATTTATATGATTATGATAAAATAATACCAGAAGAATTTATTAAATTGTTTGAGAATGAAAATTAAAGGGAGTTTTTATTGGACGTACTGAGAATCGAACTCAGATCTATGGCTGACTTATGTAATTGTTTGACTAACAATACTTCATAAGACCACAATTCTTACCATTGAACTATACGTCCTTTTACAATGTGACTTTGACACATTTTATAACCCCCTTTATTTTTCAGAAAAAATAATACTTCACATCCTATAATATTCTCTAATTCTTAAATAGTTATCTG
>RGCF01000057.1 GCA_009919265.1 Bacteroidota bacterium
ATATTTCCGTATTGTCTTTCTACAATGGCACATATTTCAATGGGGTCATACTGTATTTGTTTAGATTTTCATTTGAAGCACTTGCAATTCAAGAATGGTGGCTTTTGGCTCCTAAAGCAGTTTCCATTGTACGGTTATGTTCAATTATTGGAATGAGCGTATTAGCCAGAATAAAACACTATGCATTACCATTTTCCCTCTTCCTTGTACTCTGTATTGCGGTATGCATTTCCCCTAAAGTACATACATGGTATCTCATACCTATCATGTTTTTGGGTAGTATGTACAGTATAAAAAGTTTGCCAATACTATCTGGCATTATGATGCTTACTTATGGAATGTATGCTATTGACCCAGCGGTAGAATCAATGTTCTTTGAGATTATCTTATGGATGATTATGTCAATCACAATTTTCCTAGAATACAAAGGAGCATTACAAATCTTCAATGGCGGTCAAAGCAAAGTTCTTACCTGATTGCTGAGTGAAAATAAATCGTTTATTGATTGGGGCAGGATACTTCCATATCTCTTTTTTCACACCTTGTGTAGGAATTTCCGTATCTCTTTGCTTTGGGAATCCATAGAGCAAAGCAATCTTCCCCCTTTGAGTCATGATACCATCTGATTCAGATATTGTTTGAAATTCTGTAAATGCCCTGTCAGCCCTTCGGAAATATTCTGTCATGGGTTCATCATATATCGTTGCTGGAGTAGGATCATTTTTTTTCCACCAATGGATGATACGTTTTAATATTTCTGCATCCGTGCCACCAGACATAGCATCAAATTCATCATCAGTAAGCAAGTATTTCATGACCTGTCTTGCATACTCGGCGCTGATGAGTGTTTTGGGCATATCTTCCCATTGGCAATTGAAATCAAATCGAATACTGTCTTTAACTACATTTTTGTCAGTACGATGTAGTATCAATGCATATCTTCCGGGAGCAATAACATTATCCGGAAATTGAATGATTAGTACATTATAACCAGAAAAATCACTTATCATCAAAGGAAACGGCTGTATGGATGCCGATTCTTCAATATGTTCAGGTGTGATAATGACTTGCTGCCTCAATTCGGTTTTTGTTGAAGACATTGACTTCACATGATCAGCATATTCTTCATTTGCCCTCAATCTCACTAATGATGCTGAAGAAATGGTTATAGTCGATGCAATAGGTATAATTGCACATTGCTTTGAAGAGATAAACGGAATATTGCCATTATAAATATCAGGTGTGAAGGCATCGGAAAATGGATTTCCTGAGCAAAAATAAGGCTGCCCAATGTCACGCCTTGATATGGCTGGTAATCGTACTTTTTTGATTATCCTGCCTTTATCTGACAAAGAAAGCGTAGCCACATACTGATTATTCAGCATAATGAGAGATCTCATGCCATATGCATAGACTGCTTCATCATTACTTTGTTCATAGGTTTGTGCAAAGACTGAATCTTTCCATTGTACTCTCCCTCTGATAACCCCATTCGTATCTTTAATTTCAATTTCCAAAGTTGGCATAGCTACTAATTCGCCACGAAAAGTATTATTTTTTTCAAAGATCAATGCATCATATTGAATACGAAACAATACAAGAATTAACATTGAATCTGAACTTTTATGAGGAAGGGCACGTAATTCAGTATATAACTGCTCACGATTAGAATTCAGAGTCGGATATAAGGAACTTCCACTCTTTTGAATTTGACTGAAAACTACCTTGGAAGGTATCAGTAATAGTAAGAAGACAATTACTAATTTGAACTTGTTATATATCATATTCATCCAGAAATGAACGAAGGATTATTGCGGCTGCAGTTTTGTCAATGGAGGATTTATCTTTTCTATACTTTTGAGAACGGCCCGATGCAATCAATTGCGATACCGCTTCTTTTGAACTAAATGATTCATCATGAAGAATAACAGCAATTGAAAGTTGTGATTGTAGAAATTGCTCCATGTCTTTAATATCACGGATGATTCCATTAGATTGGCCTACGGACTCTTTGGGCATGCCAATAATCACTCCACCAACCTGTTCCTTGGCGATAATATTCAAAATATCATTCTTGATATCTTCATGTTGTTCAAGCGTGATAAGAGGTGTCGTTGTGATATGGAGAATATCGCATACGGCGATTCCAATTCTTTTCTTGCCCATATCGAGTGCAAGCAATCTCTTTCCTTTCAAATGTTCAAACATATTCATAGATTTACAAGAATTCTGTTCACCACAAAGGGTATAATCATGCAACGCTTTCGCAAACTACCACTTTTGATGATATTTGTTGCCTTCGGACTCTCAACACAAGTATCACAGGCACAATTTTTCGAATCATTGAAGAATAAAGCTAAAGGGTTACTTCAGGGTGAGAAACAATCAGGTGGTTTTACTGAACAAGAAGCCATTTCTGCCCTAAAAGAAGCATTACAAAACGGAATCACCAAAGGTACTGAGTCACTTTCTAAAACTGATGGATACTTTGGTAATCAACTTATCAGAATTCCATTTCCACCTGAAGCTAAACAAATTGAAAGTTCATTGAGAAAGATTGGAATGGGAAAAACAGTTGATGATGCAGTCCTTTCACTCAATCGAGCAGCAGAAGACGCTGCGATGAAAGCTTTACCAATATTTGTTGATGCAATCAAAGGCATGTCATTTCAAGATGCGATTGGAATAGTAAAAGGTGATAGCATAGCCGGGACACGCTTTCTGCAAAAAACAACTACTACAGCTGTTGCCTCGGCTTTTCGCCCAGTTATTGATGGATCATTAAAAAAGGTAGATGCAACAAAGCATTGGTCAACAGTAATGAATACGTATAATAAGATTCCATTCGTACAAAAAATCAATCCAGACTTAACGCAGTATGTTACTGAAAAAGCTTTGGAAGGATTATTCTATACAATAGCGAATGAAGAGAAGTCAATCAGAAAAGATCCTTTAGGACAGGCTTCTGCATTATTGCGCAAAGTTTTTGGCTGGAGGCCCTAAGACTTTTTTCCAGGCAATGATTCCCTGCACTGCCATGATGAGAAAAATCCCATAGAGAATTGATGTAAGTACGAGATCTTTCATGAGATAAAGAGCTATGTACAATGCATCGACCAAGATCCACACATACCAATGTTCGATGCGTTTTCTGGTTTGAAGAAATTGCCCCCAAATGCTCATGATTGCAAGTAATGAGTCAAAATATGGTAATGCCGCATCAGTCAACTTATCGAGAGCATATCCGATCATTATTGATAATGGGATCAGTATCAATAGTGTCACATACAATTCGAAAGTACGACTTCTACTGACTTGAAGTGGAGAATCATCCGGTTTATAAGACCCAGCATTTGCTGTCCATGCATACCAACCATAACACGTAAACAGAAAGAATACTACTTGCAATACTGCATCTGCATAGAGCTTTTCAATTGAGAAAATATAACAATATAACAACACATTGATAGCGCCTATTGGCCAACAATATGGAGATCTTCGTATAGTGAGGTATACACCTAGAATCCCGGTGACAAACCCAACAAGTTCAATAGAGCTTGGCATTAGAATGCATATCCTGCACTAAGCATAACTGTCCCGAGACTCCAAGCTGTCGTGCCAAGTATTCGTATATTATACATAGCTTCAAATGTCAAACCATCCGGCAATGCAATTGTAAAAGATGCTCCCGTAGAGGCAAAGAATTCCGCCGGATTAATTCTTCTAATGTCAAATGTTGGAACATCCCTTAAAGCCCCCAATGGTTGTTGCAGATCAACAAAGAATTTCAGAGCAGTTCTTTCCACCGAAGCGAAACCAGTTTCTGCATGAATAAAAAAACGATCATTCCAATATTGATCTCGGAGTGACAAAGCACCTTTTAATTCAATCCAACTTTTTTCAAATGGAATGCCAATGTGAAGTGCAATAATTCCCTCATTGGACCCACCACCAAGGAATTCTTGCGTTAGATCATTGGGAACACCTTTAAAAGGTGGGAGTCGAAGTTCACCACTAACTGTAGCAGTCAAGAGGCCCGAATACAATCGATATCTTGAACCAATTGAATACCATGAAAGCAAGGTTCTACTCAATTCATTTCGGATGGGTCTATTTCCAATCGAATCCGTTACAAATTTTTCAATCATTGTATAGGAACCAATGGGTAATGCACTATATACAGTCAAATCATCAGTCAGACCATATTCACCGGAAAGAGTCATCAAAGTCCCGGAAAAATCAAATGTATATGAACTAAGAGCCACACTATCATATTCACCACTTTTTCTGAGTCCATCTGATTCAAAATAGCTGGAGCCAGACATTGAACCCAGGGAACATTGTACAAAACCTCTGCCTTTGGCTCTTGGCCAAGCCTCAGCCAAGACCTCTGCAATGATGCAGAGTTGCAATGAAATTAGGGCAAGAATGAGGTTTTTGCTATTTTGCATACGGATTTGCATAGGGATTAAGGTTTTTCATGATGAAAGAATTTCTTGAACAGCGCTTAGGGATTAAGCAGTTTTCAAAAATAGTTGCTGTCATCCTTCTCATACTATTTCTATTGTTGTGGATCATTGATACATTTTTGATGCCACCATATGTGCATTCAATCTCTATCATTAAAGTTCCAAATATAACTGGATTAACTCTTTCTTCTGCAGACGATATCATCAAACGATCAATGCTGCGCGTTGCAGAAGTCCGCGAAGTCTATAGCGAATCAGTGCCAAAAGGTAGAATCATCAGCCAATTACCATTTGCCGGATCAGAAGTCCGTCAAGGCAGACGTCTTTATATAACAGTCAGTCGTGGCATCGAAAAAGTAAGAATTCCTTATGTCATAGGGAAATCTGAAAGAGATGCATGGCTTGAGATCATGCGACTTGGATTTAATGTTGGCGAGATTGAATATGTTGAACAGGAAGACAAACCTGATGGAATCGTTTTCGGTCAATACCCTCAGTCTGGAAATTATCCATATGGCGCTACGATTAGTTTAAAAGTATATCAAGCACCACCCGAAACTGATATAAGTACGCTGTTTGAAGGAGATATTCCTTTAAGCGAAGCAAGAAATCGGGCTTCTCAAAATGGGATGATTCTACTCGTGACAAATCCGGAAATTTTGCAAACGTATTCGCCAGATAGTGATCCGGTTATTCGCCCGGATTATAGTCGCTCCGGATATAAACTACAAGTAGGCGACACAATCTGGGTTGAGGTTATGCCTATTTATTGATAGATTGTCCAGCCATTGATATTATTGTCTTGACAATTTCTTCAAGATTCCCCTGCTTTACTCTCGCTCCTGCCGCTTGCATATGTCCACCTCCGCCGAAATGTTCGGTGATTGATCGGACTTCAAATTGCGGTTTTGCCCTTAGAGACATTTTTACCGTTTCGTCTGGCCATTCTGTTATCAAGCCCCCAATCTTTGCACCTGTAATACTAAGCGTATAATTAACAAACCCTTCCAAATCTTCAGATGAATATCCTTCTAAATCTTCCTTTCTCATAATCATAAGTACCAGTGACCCATCATGTTCGACTTGCACATTGTTTAATGCTTTGCCAAGCAATTTCACTGAAGAAAAAGATTGAGCATTCATGACTTTATCATAAATCATTACAGGATCTGCACCGCAATCAATCAATGTAGCCGCTAATCTCATGACATCTGCAGTTGTCCTAGGATGTCTGAATCCACCGGTATCAGTCATGATTCCAGTATACAGACATTGCGCAGCATCTTTTGAAATGGAAAGGTTTGAAGTGAGTGCCAATCTTGCAATGATTTCACAAGTGGACGATGCTTCTGTAATGACTGTCAATGAGTGCGCAGTAATGGAAGGTTCGACATGATGATCGAACACAAAAGTGTGTCCTGCAAATGAATCATAGAATGGTCTAATATCTGGGCCCAGTCTTTGAGGGGCATTGAGGTCAAGTACACACCAAGCATCAGCCATTGACACTACATTCTCAATCTCAGGGTCACTAGGCGTCAAATATGCTTTTTCAGGAATAGAAAGAAATTCTAAATTTTTTGGAACGGGATGTTGATGCACTATCGTAGCTTGAATACCTTGTGACTTCAATAAATGATACAGTCCGAGAGTACTTCCAATGGAATCTCCATCCGGATCAAGATGCGCGGAGATTAACACATGTTTGAATGTTTGTAATTCATTCCACACTGTAGGGAGTAGGTGATACGGGGAACTATTCACAGATCAAGTTTCCTTTCCATTATCATCTAACATGGAATGTTCTCGCAAAACAGATTCTAATGCTTGATGAGCAGCAGCTTGTTCGGCTTGTTTTTTACTTTTTCCTGAACCTCTTCCCATTTCTTGTCCGGTCACAAACACTGCAACTAAAAATTCCTTTTCATGATCAGGTCCGGTTGAATCAATAACAGAATATTTAGGGGCTTCCTTCCCTTGCGATTGAACCAGTTCGAGTAGAATGCTCTTGAAATTGGAATCCTTCATGATTATTTCATTTGTGAGCAATGGAACCAATCGCTCAAGTATAAATTCCCGTGCATCTTGAAGGCCAGAATCCAAATAAATTGCTGCTATAATAGACTCCATAGCATCAGCAAGGATTGTTTCATTCCCTTTCTGAAGTGATTGATCTGCACTGAACGATAGAAGCAGAAATCGTTCTAAGTGAAGTGAGCGAGCACAATGTGCAAGTGATTTTTTATTCACCAGCCATGAGCGCATTTTTGTCAATTCCCCTTCATGGTCCTGCTCATAATGATAAAAAAGATATTCTGCTATCACCATCCCAAGAATCGCATCACCTAAAAACTCAAGTCTCTCATTAGCGATGAGATGAAGTTCGGTATTAACTTGTAGATATGAACGATGTGTGAGTGCTTGTTCAAAATACCCTAGATGATCTATTTTAATTCCCAATGATTGTTCGAGTTCCAATTTTTTGGATTTACTCATCAAACCGAGATTTGGGAAATGAGGCTTCTTCGGATTGCGTTTGAAAGTTGGCAATCGAAAGAAGTTTTCATAGATCTGTTGAACAATAACAGGCGTTTTCATTTCATCTCATACAATAAAAAACAGGTTGAATTCAGTATTCAACCTGCAAAGAGAGTTATATGTCAATACAGCGATCACCCTTCAAAAGCTTTAAAGCAGATGGAGGCATTATGTCCGCCAAAACCGAATGTATTGCTAATTGCTGCTTTGATGGGTTTTGCAATTGCTTTATTTGGAACATAATTCAAATCACAATCAGGATCAGGTGTTGTATAATTGATTGTAGGCGGAACCATTGAATGTTTAATTGCAAGTACTGTTGCGATTGCTTCAATTGCTCCTGCTGCTCCAAGCAAATGTCCTGTCATTGATTTTGTAGAACTTATGGCCATTTTATGTGCATGATCACCGAATACGGATTTGATAGCCGCTGATTCATTTCTATCATTGAATGGTGTAGATGTTCCATGTGCATTGATATAATCAATATCATTTGGTGTCAAATCTGCATCTTGAATACATAATTTCATTGAACGAACGGCACCTTCCCCACCTGGAGCAGGTTGCGTTATGTGAAATGCATCGTCTGTCAGTCCAAACCCGGCGAGCACACCATAAATGTTTTCAGCACCGCGATTCATTGCATGTTCAAGCGTTTCGATAACCATGACACCGCTTCCTTCTCCCATGACAAATCCATCTCTACCCAAATCAAATGGTCTACTTGCTGTCATAGGATCATCATTGCGTGTAGAAAGCGCTTTCATTGAATTAAAACCACCTATTCCCATTGGACAAACGACTGCTTCACTTCCGCCAACGAGCATGACATCCGCATCACCTCTTTGCATAATCATTAGTGCATCTGCTATTGAATGACTAGATGTTGCACATGCAGATACTGTTGCATAGTTTGGTCCTTTCAAGCCATATCGAATTGCTACATGTCCTGCGGCAATATCGCTGATAAGCATAGGAACAAAGAAAGGGGAAATGCGATCTGGATTTCCGCCTCTGTCAAACAGATTTTGCTGTTGATGGTGATATGTCCACATACCACCAATACCTGATCCAATAATGACGCCAGCTCTTTCTTTATCTACTTTTTCAAAGTCAATACCTGAATCCTCAACTGCCATGGCTGAAGCACTAATGGCAAATTGCGTGAAAAGATCCATCCTTTGAGTTTCTTTTTTATTGATGTGAAGAAGTGGATCATAGTTTTTGACTTCACAAGCAAATGTTGTGTCGAATTGCGATGCATCAAATCTGGTTATTGGCCCAGCACCATTGGCAGAATTCATCATTCCTTTCCAATAGTCTTGAGCAGTATTACCAATAGGAGTAACCGCACCGATACCTGTAACTACAATGGTGGGATAATTATATCTTGGCATGTGATCTCACAAAGTAATTTTCGTGTTGTTTCTAAGAAAAACAAAAGCCACTAGCCCTGGATTGATTACCGGATTAGTGGCTGTACATGAGCTTCTAAAAATTGATATTCAGAAATATCAATGGAAAGCAACCAATCAGGAAGCGCGTGATTCCAAATATTCAATCGCAGCACCAACTGTTTGAATTTTTTCTGCATCTGTATCTTCGATTGTGATATTGAATGCACGCTCGAATTCCATGATCAATTCTACTGTATCCAATGAATCAGCACCTAGATCATTTGTAAAGGATGCTGTTGGTGTAATTTGTGATTCTTCAACGCCCAATTTTGTGACGATGATTTCTTTTACTTTGTCTGCAACGGCAGCCATGTAGGAACCTCAAAAAAAAGTATGAAAAAAGATTGTTTACATTGCAAGTCCGCCATCAACGGCGATGACCTGTCCGGTCACATATGAAGAGTCAGAATGAGCGAAAAATGAAACAACTTGTGCAACTTCTTCCGGTTTTGCAGCCCTTTTCAATGGTATTTTATCGGAAAAGGCTTTTCTCTGATCTTCATTCAATTTTTCTGTCATATCGGTTTCGATATACCCAGGAGCAATGCAATTTACTAAAATATTGCGAGATGCAAGTTCTTGAGCGAGTGATTTCGTAAGACCAATCATCCCAGATTTTGAGGATGAATAGTTTACTTGGCCGGCATTTCCGCGTAATCCAACGATTGAGCTTATATTGATGATTCTGCCTGATCGCTGAGACATCATGGGTCTTGCAACCGCTTTACAGCATAAAAATGCCCCTTTGAGATTTGTATTTAGCACATCATCCCAATCTTGCTCAGTCATGCGCATGAGAAGAGTATCTTTGGTGATTCCTGCATTATTGACCAATACATCAATTCTTCCTGATTTTGTCAGAATTTCATCAATGCCTTGTTGGACAGATTCTGCGGAAGCTATATCCATTTTTATGAAATGGACAGATTTACCTTCTGCATTCAATGATTCAGAAATTGCTGTAGCTTTATCTGGATTGTTATTGTATGTTCCAAATACGATAAATCCATCTTGGGCCAATCTTTTAACGATTGCCTCGCCGATTCCTCTTGAACCGCCGGTTACCAATGCTACCTTTTGTACTGCTTCCATCATTTTGCTCCTTAGCCAATAATAACATGAACATCATTGGCTGTATCAATTCCGCGAATTTGTATAGCAGAATCTGTTATGGTTCTTTTAACGAGGCCTTGTAACACTTTTCCTGGACCTATTTCACAAAATGTATCGATGCCTGCATGATGCATTGTTTGTAATGTTTGCGCCCATAATACTGGGGCAGTCAATTGTGCTAAAAGAAGTGATTTTAGTTCTTGTGAATCAGTTACAGGAGTACCCGTAACATTAGGATACACAGGTTTTGACGGTGCATTAAATGAAATCGAATCGATTGCTTTTCCTAATTCATCGGCAGCACTTCCCATCAATGGAGAATGGAATGCTCCACTCACTTGCAATTCAGTCACCATTCGGGCTCCGGCATCTTTGAATACATGTGCCTTCGAACGCAAATATGCTGCATCACCAGACAATACAATTTGCCCCGGAGAATTGAAATTCGCAGGAACTATTATTCCTTCTGAAGACAATTCTTTACATAAAGAAATTACTTGCTCATCGCTCATTCCGATCACTGCGAACATAGTACCAGGCTTATCATTCCCTGCAGTAAACATCAAAGAACCACGAAGCAATACCAATTTCAAAGCATCTTCAAATGACATCACGCCTGCGGCATAAAGTGCAGAATATTCTCCAAGTGAATGTCCTGCAAATGCATCGTAGGAAAGATGTTTGCCAACAAGATCCCATACAATTGCTTCATGCACAAAAAGTGCTGGTTGTGTATAACGAGTTTCTTTCAAAGTGTCCGCAGGACCTTCAAAGCAAATTGCATCCAATGGGAAACCTGCTATTTCGCAAGCTTGTTTTAATGTTTTTGAGGCATTGTCAAAATCTCGAATGAGATCAGACATCATGCCAACATATTGGGAACCTTGTCCGGAAAACAAACATGCGGTTTTGCTCATTTCTTTATCCCCCAAGTCAATAAAATACTACCCCATGTAAACCCTGCACCAAAACTTGCCAAAATCACTTTATCACCATAGTTCAATTTTCCTTGATGATGTAATTCTGATAAACAAATTGGAATTGTTCCTGCAGTTGTATTACCAAACTTGTCAATATTCACAATCACTTTTGAAGAATCCAGGCCCATTCTTCTTGCAGTTGCATCAATGATGCGAAGATTTGCTTGATGTGGTACGAGCCATGATATGTCTTGAGATGTTAGATTATTTCTTTCCATGATTTCAGCAGACACATCAGCCATTCCAACAACTGCTGACTTAAATACTGATTGTCCATCCTGAATGACATATTGTTGTTTGATTTCATCCGGATAATCTTCAAAGGGGGCTTTTGCACCATCACCATGATCACTCATATAGAGGTATTGTCCACCATTACCATCCATTTTTAGAATGCTATCTTGAATTCCTACAGATGCATCATCTGTTTTTTCAAGCAAAGCAACTCCGCAACCATCTCCAAACAAAATACAGGTTGTTCTATCATTGAAATTCAAAATAGAACTCATTTTGTCGCCACCGCAAACGAGTACTTTTTTACAAGTGCCTGAATCAATCAAACCGACGCCGCTCATCAATGCATATAAAAAGCCAGAGCATGCTGCAGACAAATCATATCCCCATGCATTGGTCATACCCGCTTTATGCTGTAATGTAGCGCTTGCTGAGGGGAAGCTATTATCAGGTGTGATGGTTGCGACTATAACACAGTCGATTTCTTCGGGACCAATCCCACGCTCATTCAAACATTGTTCAACAGCTGGTAGGAGCATATCAGACAATTCACCAGAAACTTGGAAACGTCGTTCTTTGATCCCGGTTCTTGTTTGAATCCACTCATCATTGGTATCAATTTTATCTTCGAAATACGCATTTGTAAAGATGTCCGGTGGGACAAAATGCGCAATGGATGAAATGACTACAGGCATAGTATTCAATATGAAAATGAATTACTCAGTGGTTTCTGCCAAAGCTTCTTTTATTGAAGCATTGACATTTCCTTGGATGACTTCAACTGCTCTTATGAGCATATTTTGAATTGCTAATGGACTTGATTTACCATGTCCTATGATCACAACTCCATTTACTCCAAGCAATGGAACGCCACCATATTCTTGATAATCAAAATCCTTGAGAATTTTCTTGAGTGGAATAAGCATGAACATAACCATCAATTTATTCCAAAATCCCAATGCAGCAAATCCTTTGATCTTGGCCTTTAATAATCCAAGCATGCTTTCAGCAAATTTTAATACAATATTCCCAACGAATCCATCACAAATTACAACATCTGCTGTACCGGCAAGTACATCGCGTCCTTCAACATTTCCAATGAAATTCAATGTACTATCACGAAGCAGTGCATGTGTCTGAAGAATTGGTTCTATTCCTTTTGTCTCCTCTTCACCTATATTCAACAAACCGATCTTTGGCTGTTGAATACCATAAATAATCCTTGAATAAACATCACCCATGATGGCATATTCATAGAGGAAGCGAGGTTTGCATTCGATCGTTGCTCCAACATCGAGCAAAAAAACTGGACGTCCATGCTGGGTTGGAAGAAATGTTCCAATGGTAGGTCTGCTAACACCTTTAATTCTCCCCAATACAACAGTTGATGTGCTCATGACCGCTCCAGTATTGCCTGCTGAGACAAATGCTTCCGCATTTCCTCTAGCGTGCATATCGATGCCCATGAACAAGGATGATTCTCTTTTGGTTTTCAATACTGAAGTTGGGTCATCATGCATTGTAACAATGTCATTAGCATGTTGAATTCGATAGCGAAGATGAGGGAATGACAATCCTTTCATAGCATGTTGAATATCATCTTCTTTCCCAACAAAAATGAATTCAACATCAATGGATTGTTCTTTGAACTTCTCAGAAGCAAGAATTGCTCCTTGAATCTCGTTCAAAGGAGCAAAATCTCCACCCATGACATCAATTGCAATGCGAATGGGATGCATAATCATCAGAATAATTAGTCGTTACACTTGCCGGCAAGGTTACGCAAAGAAATGCTTATTCAGCAGAAGCTCCACTGTTCATCTCAACCATCTTGCGACCATTGTAATAACCGCATGAGGGGCAAGCTGTGTGATTCAACTTCATGCTACCGCAATGAGCACACGATGCAACTGTTGGTGCAACTGCTTTGTAATGTGTTCTGCGCTTGTCTCTGCGTGACTTTGAATGTCTTCTTTTGGGATTTGGCATGAGAATGCTCCGAATAAAATATCAGTTTTTTTGTATGTTCAAATGTTTTAGTGCCGCAAAAGGAGATTCCGAATTATCAGAATCCTTTTTGTCATCAAGTAACTCAGGATGTAATGCTTCGAATGTAGTATTAACATAAGCCGGTGCAACTCTACGCATAGGCAAATGAATCACCAATTCTTGTCTGACTTCCTCAGTGATGTCAATGAGTTCTTCATCATCTCGGAGAATAATCTCATCTCCTTCGGAATCTGATTGTCGCAAACTATATAGCTGAGAATCCAATAAATATTGAAGCTTCAATTCGGATTCAATTCTTTGGGTGAATTCTTCACCCGAAACATCACAGACCAAGTTTGCATCACACGATGCTTGTGCATGAAGTGTCAATCTCTTCCCTTGCTTTTTCAATATTCCATTTACTTGAACAGAGCCAATAAATTCAGGAAATAGATCCTGTATGGTCGCTGACTCGCAAGAAACCTCAAAAGCATGCTCGCCGTCTTCCATTCCAAGTATTGAAACGTTTAACATAGTGAACATACTCCTTTGTATGAGCGCAAATAAGCAAGAACACAAAAATAGGAAAAATTTGCCTTATAACTGCCATTTTCAAGGTCGAACTGAGTCCTATTTGTGAGTACACCTTCAAAAGATGGCTGATATTGGTAAGATTTTACGTAGTTGGCATTGATTCTACCTGTCTTTTTGGCAATGGATAATCGTATATTTGCAAGTCTTGTTCACCTACGTTCAACAATTCATAATGATTGTTATAAGAACGGCTATTTTTTACAGATTTATCCAAAATGAATATGAGTCAAGGTTCAGAAAATGCAGTCTATTATTCAGAGTATTTACAACTTCAGCGAATACTTGAAGCTCAATTTCCTGAAAGCGATAAAGCAGGTGTTGATGCACATGATGAGATGCTCTTCATCATAACCCATCAAGCATTTGAGTTATGGTTCAAGCAAATCCTATTTGAATTGGAATCAGTTATTCATATTCTGTCAAAAGACTCCGTAAAAGAGCATGAAATCGCAATCTGCGTTCATAGATTAAATAGAATGAAGAATATCCTATCCATGAGCATGGAGCAATTTTCCATTCTAGAGACAATGACAGCACTGGACTTCATGGATTTTAGAGATCTACTCCATCCTGCCAGTGGTTTCCAGTCTGTTCAATTTAGGATTTTGGAAATGCGGCTTGGCTTACCGTCTGACAAAAGACTAAACCGAGCTTATCTGACTGCCATGAAAGATTTTGATCGAAACATGGTTCAGATAGCAGAGAAAAAACATACTCTCTTTGCAGTAGTGCAATCATGGCTTGAACATACACCGTTTATTGAAACCGATGATTATCGTTTCTGGGAAGAATATAAACATGCTGTATCAGCAAGTTTTGCAAAAGACAGAGCAGATATTGAAGCACATATCATTTTAACTGAGGAAGAGCGGTCACTTAGGTTGCAATCTGTAGATCAAGCTGAACATGCATTCACTTCCCTCTTTGATGCAAGTACATATCAAACCTTGCTAGATAATGGCGAAAGACGCCTCTCTCATAAAGCAACTCTTGCCGCTTTATTTATTCAATTGTACAGAGATTATCCACTACTAGACAGACCTAATGAACTTCTTCAAGCCATCTGCGCTTTTGATGAAACATTGTCAATTTGGCGATATAGACATGCATCTATGACAATGAGAATGATAGGAGCAAGAATAGGTACAGGAGGTTCAAGTGGATTTAACTATTTGGCGCATACTGCTTTGAAACAACGCATTTTTGGAGATATCACTTCACTTGCCGGTATGCTTATACCAAGAAGAATCATTCCTTCTTTACCTGAATCAATTTCAATGCGTTTGCAATTTATGTTTGAACATGAAAAGTAATTTCATCTCAAAAAGACTCAAAGAGAATATTCTGGACGCACTCGCTCCATTACATTGTTGCATTTGCTCTCAGCATATAGACGAGGATACCATCATTCATCGAATCTGCGATTCTTGTTATGTAACATTCCCACTTGCACCCTCTAGTGATGTCATTCTCAATACACTATATCGTAAATACTCATCAGAAACATATCTATTACAATTACAAAGTGTATTTGAATTTCACAATGAAGGGCTAGTTCAAAAAGCAATTCATGAAATGAAATATAGACATGGTAAAAGAATGGCTTTTGATTTTGGTATTTCTTTACAAAAATACATTCAAAGGTTATCCATAGATACCATCGTTCCAATACCACTGCATAGTGCTCGACAAAGAGAACGCGGCTTCAATCAATCTTTTGAGATTGCAAGGGGTGTCGCGATTGGATATGATCTTCCTGTTTCTGATTGTATAAAGCGTACTATGTATACACCAACTCAAACCACATTGTCGATTCAAGATCGCGAAGTAAATGTTAGCAATGTCTTTTTCATAAAAGATTTCAATGTCTGCAGGAACAAAGACATACTTCTGATTGATGATGTTCTTACGACAGGCGCAACTTTGGAATCATGCGCTTCATTATTACTAGAAAATGGAGCAAGATCAGTTTCAGCATTGACTATTGCAGCAGCCCGACTGAATTAAGGATAAAAAGACATGAGTTTCAGATCATATTTCACACTTTTTATTACTTGTCTTTGCATAGTGTCTTGCAATGATACACTCCTTTCTCCAAATGGAAATGTTGTACCTCAGACATCGTTATTCCTAGACTCAGTTCTCAATCAACAGAATAGCAGAGTATTTGTAAGTTGGTCGGGTGATGATTCTGACGGAATGGTTGTGGGATATATTTATTCATGGGATAAAGCCAAATGGTATTTTACTCGAAAGAATGATTCTACTTTTTCATTGCAAGTTCAAAGTGCTGATACAATATTTGGATTTTCAGTTGCAGCAATTGATAATTCGCTCAAAGAGTATCCAAAAGAAGGTGAACTCATTGAATTTGTAGATAAGAATAACAATGCGCAATTCGACATTGGTGAACAATTTCCCATCTTGCATGGTGCTGTTGATCCGACACCTGCGCAATTATTCTTTCCTATTAAGAATTCACCTCCAATTATAGCTTGGGGTAGTGATACAACTGCGAAATCTGCTTCATCTGTTACATTGCCTGATACTACTTTCGCTTTTGCAACATTTAAAATATTTGTCACTGATCCTGATGGCGATGCAACATTAGAATCAGTGCAATGGTCTTTAAATGATTCAACACCATCAGCGAATTGGAGAACACTTTCAAAAGGCACAAGATTATTTAGCGTTTCTACAAAAGATGGTCTATTGCTGAATAGCAATAATGTGATTTATGTTAAAGCTAAGGATATTGGAAAATTGTCTAGCCAACTCTTACGATATCCATCAGCTGGTAAATCTTGGTATGTGCGAGAATCCAAAGGTCCTATTTTATTGATCAAAGATTGTGCAAATAAAGATGTCGATGATTTTTATGCAAAGGGCCTAACTGTAGCCGGAACAGGAATATATAAAGGTCGATTCGATGTATTGGATATCAATTCAACCAGAACAGCGGATGCACCCGCAAAAACAATTCCGCCA
>RGCF01000561.1 GCA_009919265.1 Bacteroidota bacterium
GATCAAATAATGGATTCCTCGCGAATGACGGTATTATTCTTGAATTAACGAATTTCTTAAAAGCACATACCACAGGGACAGACCAGGCGATTTCTCTTGAAAGCCTTATAGGATTATTGAGAATAGAAATGGAGGAAAAACCAATACGCCTATTCTTATTTTGTTGCCATGAAGGCACACATCCACCATATTTTATGAATATTGATCGTCCTCCTGCTGGCAGAATCACGGCAGATAACGGTATTATTGTAGAAAGCCCTTTAGGGGAGTTTGTATTTACAAATAAAACAACAAGTGGACGTTTCAGACTATCAAACAATAATAATGGAAGAAATCATGGAACAAGAAAACGTCGTAGGCGTAGTGGTAGGAGTAGGAGTAGGAATGGCGGGGGCGGCGTATAATACTTCGCGCTAATATCTTCGCGTCTTATTGTAAAAACAATACATCATCCTAAGATTTAGGAAGATGCCTTGTTCGTGTGAAAAACCCCAACCAGAGTATCCTGAATCAGATCATTGGGGTCCGGTACTTTGGACAATCTTACACGCTCTAGCCCAGAAAGGCGGAAAAGCTCTATTCGCGTCTTCTCGTGATGACGAGCGGCGACAATGGATTCTCATGCTCCAGACACTTCCAAAAATGATACCTTGTGCAATGTGTCGCGAACATTCGCAAGCGTGGATACAGACCCATCCAATTGCTGTAATAAAAACAATGCCCTACGACGAACTGGGTCCTTGGTTGGTTAATTGGGTCTATGACTTCCACGAGGACGTGAATGCCCGTGTAGGTAAACCATCCTTTGACAAGGCGCTTCTCGGGCCGACGTATAACAATGTGTCGGTCCCAGGCGCTCTTCGTGTGTTGAAACCCTTCATTGAAACGGCAATCAGGCTATCGGGTATAACTCTGATGCCATGGAATAGTTGGGTAGGCTACGTACGCTTACTCTGCTCTTATTACGGGCTCTAAGATAGAAGTTAGCGAATGATTGAATCTATAATATATATTATATGTCTTTTTGGTATAGGATATCTATCGTTTCAGAATATTAGGAGGCGTTAAGCGATGCTAATAGGCGCTACTACATAATCGTATTCTAAGATGGGGATCTTTGGTAGCGTTGGTATATACTCACGGGCAATTTTAATTAGACCATTATAATTTA
>RGCF01000562.1 GCA_009919265.1 Bacteroidota bacterium
CCCCGACCCCGACCCACGAACAATATACTTGACATTCATATCCACGGTCATCATCGAAGCATACGTGAAGTTACGAAGCCGTGCTTCTTGCGGAAAGAGGATTTTGGTTGCACCCGTATTTTCGTGTATTTGAGGGCGTGATAAATACAGGTTTGTGAAATTGACTTCTATTTCCAGGCGATATTTGTGTGTTGTTTTGTCATAGTCTTGCTCGGACGCGATTTTAACTGGATTGAACATATCGATGGTTCGCTTCAATTGAACATTCACCATATCGTTATACGACTCGATTTGATGGCGAACAAGCTGGTCGAGATGCTTCCCTTCGAAGTAAGACCCGATAATCGTCCAGGGTTCTTCGATATATGAACCGATGCGATTGTGTATTTTTTCGCGGAGTGACTGTGAACTAACGTCGTGGTCGTGGTCGTGGTCGTGGTCGTGGTCGTGGTCGTGGTCGTGGTCGTGGTCGTTATTGTTATTTTCCTTCTTCTTTTCTTCTCCATCTGTAGCAGTATTTTGTTTGGATTTACGAACAAGTTTCGGCATATTGAATAACAATAACGATGATGTTTGACCCTGATTGATATATATATCGGGGTAAGCTATAATACGATTTCAATTTATTTTTATGTTGTTTTCGAATGTTTGCGTCGGCGTAACATAAACAGATATAAACCGTTCTTTGTTATTCTATTACGCTGACACACGACAGACTGTCGAAGGAAAACGCTGTCTGAAATCGGAATGTCGAACAATAACAATAACAATAACAATAACAATAACAACCCACGAAGAAAGCGTCGTCGGTTTTATCACAGCAAGCCGGCGGCAGATAATCCAAGAAACGAAGAGAATAAAAGACCGAACCATACAAAAACACCGTCAGTGTCGTCGTCGCACGACACACTCCAAGAAATCTTGAAAAAAAACGAGAAAGACCGTATTGAGAACGAAAAACAAGTCGCTAAGATGGAGCAGCAGTTACACGAATTTTTTCATAAAACAAAAACCGCCTATTCGTTTATTGACGATAAAGGTATTTATAATTTTACACCGGCACCGACACCGGTATCGGCACCGACACAGACACCCACGCCATCAACGACATTGAATCCATTTATGAATATGACATTTAATCCCTTTGTTCCTTCAGTATGGACAGGTGT
>RGCF01000563.1 GCA_009919265.1 Bacteroidota bacterium
ACGTAAAGAATTTTGTAAAGAAATGAGTTTACTATCTAGAGCTGAACTTGAAGAACTCTATCGTATTTTAAGACGCGAGGGAGGTGTCTTTAGCGAGAATTCTAATGGAATTTTTTTTGATGTTGCTTCTCTTCCGGCCCCTGTTTTTGAGGCCCTATGGAAGTTTTTGCAATTCTGTAAGTCAAATGCTAAGGACTTAGAAGAGCGTAGCAAGATTATCGGAACTATGTCCGCACAGTAAAAATTATCGGTAGGTTAAAGCTCTCACGCATACTATATGTAATATGACTGATATAGTTAATGCTTTACCAAAATCTCTCATCCAAATTTGTGAAACACATTCGGATGGAACATTTCAAGTCGGTCGCCCAAAGGCGAAAAGCTCTGTTGCTGATGCACAGGATCAGGCCCCTAAATGGAATCTAATGACACATTCCATTACACCCAGACACCCTCTTGCTGCCTGGCTATGGTTGAAAGATCCTCTTTTTCGTGTATCTCCTGAACCCTTGAGACAACGCATGATTCTAGATGCTACTACAGAATGGCAGGAGCGTTGTTCTTCTCTAGACTTTCCCAGGGTCTACAGTAAGAAGAAGGCTCTTGAGGGATTTGGTGCTCAGAGACCTGATTTACAACAAGCAAAGGCTGCAATGATTGCTATGGAGCGTTATACTCAGGATAATCCCCTACTATGGATTCTCTATAATGACAAGGATAAGACGATTGGGTTCTTGGATGATAAGACCTTTCCCCGTGAAGGAGGATACAAGCAAATATGGATTCTAAGAGAACCAAATTGGGATAGACTATGGGATGCAAGTGCATGGTCAGGACGTAATGTATCAAGTTGGATTGAGAGACAAGAAGAGGCTGGGTTCAAGGTTGATTGGCCTCTAGAGCCAGCAACTGCTACAGTGAAAGCAATGTCTGCTGAATATGAGGCGATGAATCATTCAGCAAGGAATATATCAAAGGATGAACTTCGTCAGAAGCTTGGGCGCGCAAAGGCGATGGGAAAGTTAGTTAATCAATAATATTCTTAAATTAAATATAATAGAATTATATATGAGTAAGGCTATTTTAGTATATGGAAATATAGCTTCATTTAAATGGAATGAAGAAAACTATCAAAGGTTT
>RGCF01000564.1 GCA_009919265.1 Bacteroidota bacterium
TATAGACCAAAACCCGGACCTAAGAAGAATCCAAAAGCCGAAGATAAAGAAATGCCCACTTGGTTAACTTTTAATAAAATTGGAATTAAATTAAAATAATATGAGAAACATTAAAAAAAGGTTATACACCGAGGGGATTTCCAAAAAAGAGTTTGTAAAACTTATGGAGGCCCCAATTGATTATGAGGGTCCCGAAAGAATGGCTGGAGATGTGGAAAGAAAAATTCTTTCTAAACAAACCCCATATTCAAATTTTCCCGCAATGCCAAAAATGGATAGAGACTTTGTTGAGTTGATATCTTCTAAAAGATTTAAGGACTCCGTTGAGAAAGTTAGAATGGCGATGGGAGACACAAGAATTATCCAAGGAGGAAATGCTCTTATGCAACTCATGATGACAGTTGGACAAGCAATGCAAAGACTTGTTATGATTCAATCACAGAACAAAGAAGAATTAGAAGCCTTGGCCGTAGAACTTGTTAAAAACGAATTGGGTATTCCTGATGGAGCCATGTTATTTGACGCTGAACTTGTAACGCAACCAATGGGTGCTGCAGAAGGAATGCAAAGCGAACCTGAAATGCCAAGTGAAGAGGAAGTTGAAGAGTTAATGGGAGACATGGAAAACTTTAACTTAGAAAGAGCTAAAAGAAGATTTATCAATTCACTTATTCAAGGAGCCGCTTTTAAAGGAGGACACATGTATAATCTTGTTAGAGATGAGATCAATGCAATCAATCCCCAATTAATGAACTTATACGCCGTCACACAAGCGCTTATGGAACACGCGTATTGGATTTTTCCTGACATGGAAGGAATGGCCGGAAGTGGTGGGGGTCAAATGGGTCAATCTGAAGTTGATGAAGAAACAGATCCGCCAACCGTTAAAGCAAGAGCCGTAACTTTCCCACTTCTTGTTCATGAGTTAGTAAAGGGGGTTTATGAAATTTTTGGAACCCACGGACTACCTGATGACCCAAGACAACAAGAAATGATATTAAGTGCTGAAGACACATTACCCGCAGAGATTTGGGACTCCCGTTTAGGTCCGGTATTTTGGGAAAAGTTTTTGGCAACCTACCCATTGGAATTATTCGATGACGATAAAAAACATATTCAGCACTATTTGTTTATGCGTTT
>RGCF01000565.1 GCA_009919265.1 Bacteroidota bacterium
CATATGAATATGCGGCAAGATCTCCTGACCCACCACTGTTAAAAGCACCTACAACAACCCATATGGCGCCATTCCAGACTATATTAGATCCATTTAGCACAATACTACTTCCCGATGTAGATAATGTCCAGTTTATACCATCATATGAATACGCTATACTATTTCCACCGGCGTATGTGAAATTGGTTCCTACCGCAACCCACATGGCACCATTATATGCCAAATTGTTACATCCTGATAATGGATTACTTATCCCCGTCCAATTGATTCCATCATAGGAACATGCAATAGAGCTTGTTCCCAATCCACCTGCCAGCCACATCACACCATTCCATGTAACTCCAGCCGCAAAGGAAGTGAATATATTCGTTCCACTCGCGGCATTTATCCAATCAATTCCATTATATGAATATGCTAAACAGCCTGCGTTAAATAAGGGGCTATTTCCTCCTGCGACCCACATAGCACCATTCGAGGCAAGACCACTTACTTTACCGAATAAAGTATTTACGGAAGTGCTTGCATAATTCCATCGTATTCCATCTGAAGAATAACCAATGTTGGAAACTCCATTACTGGCAGCTCCTAGTAGCCACATCTTTTCATTCCATGCCGCTATTTTAACACTATTAAATAAACTAGATCCAGAAACTGAGTTTTGCCAGAGTATTCCATCATATGAATACGTCACAGTGTTTGATGTATAACCACCTACTTCACCCGTAATAATTGTAAAATTATCTGTTACGACCGGATTCCAGGTGGAAGGACCCGTGGGTCCCGTAGCCCCTGTATTAGACGCAGTGCCTGCAGGCCCAGTCCATCCTATAGGTCCTAATGGGCCTGTGGGGCCTGTCGCACCTGTATTCGTAGCCGTTCCTGCTGGACCTGTATTACCTGTAGGGCCCGTGGCTCCCGTCGCACCTGTATTTGTAGCCGTTCCTGCCGGACCGGTAGGGCCGGTGCGACCTGTATTACCTGTAGGACCCGTCGCACCTGTATTCGTAGCTGTTCCTGCTGGACCGGTGGGACCATCTCTGCCCGTGGGCCCTGAAGGTCCGTAATCACCTGTTTCACCTGTGGGACCTGTTACTCCTGTATCACCGGTAGGACCC
>RGCF01000566.1 GCA_009919265.1 Bacteroidota bacterium
CGGATTTAAATTTTGTGGAATTCAATTACTTCCCATTTTCCTTTTTTACTTTCAACAAGAGCCGTACAATTTTCACACCAATCGCCACTGTTCATATAATTTTCTTTTAACTCCGGTTGATGAATGTGACCACATACCGCAACATCACAACCTTTTTTGTAAGTTAATAATATTGCGTTATGTTCAAAATCATTAATGAAATTAACAGCTTTTTTAACACCACTTTTAATATCTTTGGAGATGGAATAATAAGGTAACCCTCTCATCTCACGATATTTGTTGTATACTCTGTTCATCCATAATGCTAAGTCATAACCTATTGAACCGATGTGAGCCAACCATTTTGCTTTGGTGATGAACACATCCAATATATCTCCGTGAAACACATACATCTTACGACCATCTATGGATGTGAAGGTATAATCTTCAGTGATTGTTAGATTGGATAATTGGAATGGTATGAAATCTTTTAGGAACTCATCGTGATTTCCTCTGAGCCAAATAACATTCACACCTTTCTCACTCATCTTCATTATCTTCCTTAATACTTTGGTATGACTTTCAGTCCATTTACCACCTCTTTTAAGAGCCCAACCATCAACGATATCCCCATTTAATATTAAGGTCTCTGTGGTGTTTTTTTCAAGGAATTCTATAACATCGTTGGCTCTACTTGATTTGGAACCCAAGTGAATGTCTGATAGAATTATTGTTTTGTATTTCATTATGACCAGTAATTATGTTCCTTTGTGAAGAACTCATCGTTATTTCTATTAAACCAAGATTTAATCATCATCTTAACCATATAGAATAAACCTTTGTTCTTGAATCGTCTTGATGTGGTATAAACAATTTTGTCCTCCACATAAAACTTATTTGGATTAACCTTCGAACTTAAATGATAATCCTCTGCGAACTTATCATCCGGATTAAACCCTCCCAATGAATTGAATACCTCTAAATTAAATAACATAAATCCTCCAACCGCAAATGGTGTTGAGAATTTGGTTAAGTATTGGATAACGTCAAATGATTTATATACATAATTGTATTGACCATCATCAGTTCTCATTTTAACCGTAGATAAATGATAATCATTTTCTTTTACTTT
>RGCF01000567.1 GCA_009919265.1 Bacteroidota bacterium
GTGAATACAACACTTCCTGAGCCATCTTCAAAGTTTGCAGGTCAAACATTACAAGCATATGAAAATGGTGCAGGAGTAACAGGTTATAGACAATTTATGCCAGTGATGAATTGGGATAGTTGGAACCAATATAACTCATCACAAGGTTATTATATTCCATTTGATTTAGAAACAGGAACATTAGGAACAACAAATCAAATTATATTACAAGACCCTAATGGTCAATGGACTGCTGGTGGAGCACAAACTGCTTGGACTTGCCAAGAAAGTGGATATTATGAAATTGATTTTAGATTTCAATTTATTTTGAAATTCATTCATAAGAACGGAAATAATATATCACACAATTCAGGCTCATTTGGATATGGGGCATCATTATTCAAAACAGATGCAGCAGGAAATGTTACATCGCTAGTAAATGTTCCTACCAATAGTCAAGGTTCAATTACCCCATCAGGTGGTGTTCATACTTCGCCTTGGTATGATACAGGAAATCCTATCAACTTGAATATGTATGTTCCAAATGTTTATATGAATGCTGGTGAGACAATTCGCATATCAATTCGTTTGCAATATCCATCAAATATATCTTGGGCTGGTCTTAATAATGATGATAAAATCTATATGACCGCTGTTGTATCAAACACAGTTGGAACAGATTTGAATTATTTGAAAATCAACCCATCAACAAATATCATTACCAATCCAAATATTGTAATGCCAATGTCCCAAATCTTACCAGCAATGAAGATGAAGGACTTTTTCTTGTCTTTGGTTAAGATGTTTAACTTAATTGTTACAGACAATCCAAATAAGACAGGGGATGTAATAGTTGAGCCAAGAGACGACTTCTATGCTTCCAAAAGGAAAGTTAAGGATTGGACTTACAAACTTGATAGGAGTTCAGATATAATCCAAATACCAATGTCTGAATTGGATGTTAGGGGTTATGATTTTGCTTATGATACAGACGATGACTTCTATAACAAACAATATACAGAAGAAACAAAAAGATATTATGCCGATTATCAGGTAGATTTCTTAAATGAGTTTTCAAACGATGTAAAAGAGGTTAAAATCAATTTTGCTCCAACACCTGATACAGACAATT
>RGCF01000568.1 GCA_009919265.1 Bacteroidota bacterium
GGATTACAACAATTTGATCTGAAATTAACGAGACGCCAATACCACTTTGTATCTGGTAAATCCTTCATGGTCAAGTCATCCATAATACACAAGGCGTCTGATACGTGCTCGAAGCGAGCAGACAGAGGCATCTGAGCTACAGGGTCCTCACGATTCATGATACGCGCACAGTCTGAAACATTCTCTTGGAACCATCTAACAAAGTGTTTATTGCCTACACGAGGTGAACCAAAGGTATGACAGACTACTTTTAATTCATGGAGCTGCTCATCTCTAATATAACCACGGTGGAAACGAGCGACATACCCTGCAAACAGAGTAGCCAGAGCACCGCCCAATGAATGTCCAATAAATCGAATAGTATCTATGCGTTTCATGTATTTAGTAATTGTTTTTATGATGGGTCCTTTTAGAACATCAAACTGATTCTTAAATCCAGCGTGAACTAAAATATGAGATTGTTTTAACCCTTCAAAAAAAGGAACGCGATTTACATTCAAGTCAACCATTGCATCTTGTAAATCATTGGTTCCACGAAATACAAAATATAATGTGCGATCTTTTAACATAGAAAATGCATAGGCTCCCGTTGAATCATTCAAATAAAACTCAGGAACTTCTCTAACGCCCTTAAAGACATTTGATAATGAGGCTCTAGTAAAATCCCTCATCTTGAACCACAAGTCCCCAAGAGTATCGGGATTACTATATGCAAATTTAGCCAATATGGCTGAAATGGCATACTGTTTGTATTGCTCCATTCTGTATTTTATTTACCTCAAATGTTTAGACCTTGCGGTTTTTTCTAGTCTTTGAATCACCCTTCAAATAATTCAAGTTTCCTAAGACTTTACGAGTATTGAAGGCCTTGATTTCATCCAAGTTTACCTTATATTCCTTGATTAAATGTTTTACAACACGAACTACGCTATCATGTGTCTTCAATAAGTCACCCTTTCTCTCACCATAATTGGGATCGTTGGCTAACTGGAAAAGCGCATCACGTAAATGTAACATTCCATTCACTGTGCTTTGCGCATATGAATACTGAATATCTGGATCTTCTACTGCTGCAATACGACCGACATGTTCTAATTCACCCTTGGCCCA
>RGCF01000569.1 GCA_009919265.1 Bacteroidota bacterium
GTATATTACACTTGCAGGTGGCGAGCCTGTATTTGACCAATCGCAGCTTGATTATCAGGACTTTGAGATACCAAAAGAGGACGAGTACAAAATATGTATGAAGATTCTTCAGTATTGTGGTGTATCAATTAGAGAGGCAGAAGTTACTCAGTTTGGTATGGCTCAAGAACAGCACGAACAACCAACATTCAGTCAACAACAATAATAACAGATGGCATATATATCCCAATATCAGTACTATACCAACAATGGCAATACGCCTCAGAATGCGAATTGGGGTTCGTATCAATATATATCCCTGCATGATATTGTCAACAACTTCATGCTGATGCATACAGGCAACCACTCTCTTGTGAATAACGAGGAGAGATATAAGGTATTGTTTCACGCAAAGAGAGCAGTTCAGGAGTTAAACTACGATGCTTTCAAGGAGATAAAAGTCCTTGAGTTGTCTGTTACTGAAAACCTTAGATTCGTACTGCCATCAGACTTTGTGAATTGGGTGAGAATTTCTCTATATAAGGATGGATACCTTAGACCTTTATCAGAGAATATTCAAACGCTGTCTTCAAACGCTTACCTTCAAGACAATAATGGCAATATATTATTTGACCAAAATGGTAATGTGCTTCAGCCTCAGTATTCAAATATTGATTTTGATAGGATTACTAAAACCAAAAAGAGTATTTACCTAAATCAAAATAGTCCGTATAACAATCAGTTAGGATGGTGTGTAGATGGTTCTTGGTATTTTGATTATACAATAGGCACACCATTTGGACTTAATACAGAAACAGCTAATTTCAATCCTACATTTAATATTGATAAGAAGGCGGGTGTTATTAACTTTGATTCGTCAATGTCAGGACATCCATGTATTATAGAGTATATTTCAGATGGCATGGAAAATGGTGACGACTCATTAGTTAGTGTAAATAAATTGTTTGAGAAGTATGTATATGCATACATTCTGTATGAAATACTAAGTTCAAAATTAGGAGTTCAGGAATATATCGTGGCTCGTGCAAGAAAAGAAAAAAGCGCTTTGCTTCGTAATGCTAAAATAAGAATCAGTAACATCCATCCCGGTAGACTCTTGATGAATCTGCG
>RGCF01000570.1 GCA_009919265.1 Bacteroidota bacterium
GGCGAAACAGGAGCAGTAGGCCCACAAGGTCCTCAAGGCGAAACAGGTGCAACAGGTCCAGCAGGTGCTGACGCTGTTTGGTATTACAACGGAGAATACAATCCAGGTGCATCTTATGTGATTGGTGATGTTGTAACATATGACGGACAACTCTGGTATCGCAAAAATGCAAATGGTGGAAATGTTGGAGATACACCATCTGAAGGATTATTTTGGGATTTAATTGCGGCAAAGGGTGAATCAGGAACACCATTAAATTTTTGGAATTATGTAGGAGAGCGAGGACTTCCAACAGAAGATGGGTTGTTAGTAGTAGATGGAATTTCAGGTAGAGAGGCACCAGGAGAAGGAAATGTTGCTATTTTTGCAGGACCGTCAGCCTCTGTTATTCTTGCTGGAAATAATGGAGAATTTTTAAAAGACTGCAATGTTCCAGAAAACCAAATTGCAACTGTTGGAGATATAGAGTCTATAGATACACTTTCAAATGGTCTTGTAGTAACTGGACTAATAGATGATCCAGTAATTAATCCAGCAGGAACAATGTCTTTGTCTGTTCAGGATGGATATACAGCATTACAGGATTTAGTAGCAGCAAATGCAACATTTAATGCAAATGTGACTCTTACAAATTTCTTTGAAGGTCAAGAAATTTTACAAATTAGAACTTCTAACTATCAAGAAGAACCAGATGGAGAAGATTCAGAGGCTTGGACATTTACAGATGATGGATATTTACTTGGACCATGGAAGCCAGGAGAAAATAGTAGTTTTCTTAGAGTTCGTGGAATTAGTCGAGGAGATGGTGACCCACTTCTAATATCTTCTTCTGGTCCAGTATTGATTAATGGAACTGGTGGAGAGTTTTTAAATTCGCATGGAGATCCAAATAATCAAATAGCAACTATTGGAGATTTAATTCCTGGTATTCAAGGTGAACCAGGCCCACAAGGAGAACAAGGTCCTCAAGGGGAACAAGGAATTCAAGGTGAACCTGGTCCACAAGGAGAGCAGGGTATACAGGGAGAACCTGGAGAACCTGGATCAATTACAAACCTTAAGTTCGGATCATTTTTTGATACAACAACACAAACTGGTGGATCAATTAG
>RGCF01000058.1 GCA_009919265.1 Bacteroidota bacterium
AACGACCATCCTATAGTGATTTGTCGCACACGCATGTAACAGAACCACGATAGACCGCGTAAATTCCCACACATACACTATAGAGATGTGCTGTCGAAGGAGGCGGCGGCAAAACGGCGCAAGGAATACGACGAGACGACAATGGGCTACATGTTGCGCATGTATCAGACTTACACGGACGATTGTCTAATCCTGGACGATGGTTTGGAGAAGAACCCGCAGGTGCGAACTATGATTACGTTGCAAATGATATCATAGAGTTTTTTGTCATAATCAAGATATAAATCTGCATCAGTCCCAGGACTTAAATTCACAATACGTATTTTGGTCAATTTACTATCTAATTGTGATGAGTTGTAAGAGTAATCAAGAATTGATTCTGATTCATCTATCATATAGCAATATCGAATGCTTTTATCACTTGGTGTTATCGTTATGCTATTTACTTTGCTATTCACCACCGTCGAACGAAGTAAAGGAATAACTGTAGTAAGTATTCCATCGGTTTGAAGTTTTGCATTCGTAATGGTATTGCCAACAGAAACTATAGGTTTCAAACTATTACTTCCTGCATGCATAATCTGCGAAATTACTCCTTCCTCAAATACTTGAATATCACGTGTTTTTTCATTTATGCAAAGTAATCTTTCTGGTAATGCTATCAGAATATAAGTTGTACCCTCACCAAGGTTCCCAATAAATTGATTAAGTACTTTTTGTGGAGAAGAAGATGTTTGAATGAGTAATGGACATGGTCCTGAATGATAAGCTATATCTTTTGTGACAAATCCATTCGATACTGATTCAAATAATATTCTACCACTTTCAAGAATATTATCATATGTTCTAGCTGCAGAATTGATGGTTATAGCTTGATCAAAACCAGATGATATAGCTTTTATGTAACTGATGTCTTTAAGAGTGGATATTGTGTTTTGTTCTAGAATATAAAGTGAATATCCATTTAATGAATATTTATTCTGGGAGAATATACAAGAATATGTTTTATATGGTGATACGGATATTTCTTCTTCAGCCAGTGTTTTACCTGTAGGATCAGTAATAGTGATTTTCTGAGAACCTTGAATATTACAAACGGATAATATTGATGAATCAGAAGTAATTGATTGTAATCCTTTTGCCAATTGTATCGGTTGATTTCCTTGAATATATGATGCATCAATAGGTGATAAACTAAGATTGTAGACAACTATACCAGATTGAAGAGTATTTGAAGGGAGAAACTCAAATAATTGCTTTGAAGGGTCAGTACATAATTCATTTAAAACCCATAATCTAGTTTTCAGGGATGTTTTATCTATTCCAATGAACATTGTATAAATACTATCTGAAGAAAAGACACTAGATACATTATCAAATGTGCCAATGATCATATTGTCAGAAGCGCGCGTAATCGTGATTGCATTTAATCCAGGTGATACTTGTTTATCTTGTGATATAGCTCCGTTCTTTAAAGATTCAGCAAGTACTTCACCTTGTTCGCAACCAAGATATACATTATACTCGGTAGAATCTGAACATGTATTTACTACCCTAATTAATGCTTTCCCTTTAACAGCATCTGTTCTGAATGTTGAAATCTGTATGATTTTGGCAGTATCTTTAACATTGATAGAAACAAAGGTTTGTATTGTATTTCGAAAGAAAGATAATTTCTGATATTTTAAAGATTTGGTAGATAATAGGGGTATGTCATTTGATAATAATGAGTAGTGGGCACTATCTATGGTATTATATTTTAATTCTGAAGATGTACCATAGAGAATATTGGAAAACTCACTACAACCATCAATCATAAATGATTTTGGTTGACCATCGATAGACATATTTACGAATCTTACACTTACGCTACTATCTCTCATTGAGGGATCATAAAGCAAGGGATTTTCTTGTGTACAGCCAGAAATGAGCATAATTCCCATTATGATTGCCATAAGAAAAGATAGTATATGCCTATGTGTTTTACGTGTAATCATCGTAGTTTTGAATAATTATTTGTAAAAATACAAACTTGATGACCTATAATGGAAGAAAAGATCATCTCCATACTAGAACGCTATGACATTGTTGTACACCAACTTAATGATCCATTGATTATTTCAAATAATGAATTGTATATACAATTTACCAAAGAATTAACTCAACTAGAACCCATTGCCCAATTAGGCTCAAAATATCTGCAATCTATAACTGCAATGAAGGGTGTTTTAGAAATTATACAAGATACATCTGATCCTGAACTTAAAAATCTTGCTTTTCAAGAAAAGGAAGAATTAACCAACATATTAGAACAACTTGAAATTGAACTGCGATATATCTTATTACCAAAAGATCCTAATGATAAAAAGAATTGTATAGTGGAAATTAGAGCTGGTACTGGAGGAGATGAAGCAGGCTTATTCGTTGGTGACTTATTAAAGATGTATACAAAATATGCAGAGTTAAAAGGGTTTGAAATGCAATTGTTAGATATGAATGAAAGTGAAATAGGGGGGTTTAAGGAAGTTATATTTGAATGTAATGGAGATGATGTATTCGGTACTATGAAATATGAATCAGGTGTTCATAGAGTGCAGAGAGTCCCGGCAACTGAATCTTCCGGGAGAGTCCATACCTCAGCTGCAACTGTAGCGGTATTACCACAAGCGGAAGAGATAGATATTGATATTCATGAATCTGACTTGGAATTGAATTTTTCTAGGGCGGGTGGAAAAGGGGGACAAAATGTCAATAAAGTAGAAACAGCAGTAAGAATTACCCATAAACCTTCAGGTATTGTTGTTCAATGCAGAGAAGAACGATCACAATTACAAAATAGAATGAAAGCAATGAAACTGCTGAGAACGAGATTATTTGAGTTTCAACATGAACAGCAATCAAATGCACTGTCAAAAGATAGAAAGGAACAAGTTCGAACAGGGGATAGATCAGAAAAAATCCGAACTTATAATTATCCACAAAATAGAGTAACTGATCATAGACTCGAAGGAGATATAAAGAATTATCCCTTAAAAGATATTATGGAAGGCAAATTAGGAGAAATAATTGATCAGTTAATGATTCAGGACAAATCAAAGAAATTGTCTGAGGGGCAATGATCGATAAAGGAAGATATAAACTTGTATTGATACTTTTGGGACTACTTGCTATTACGGATTTAATAGCCCAGCTTCCTGATAAAAAACGTTTGTCTTATGGGGGGAGCATTATACCTGTCATAAATGTACATACATCGCAGATGAATCCACCAAAACCCATGTCAATTTGTTGTCCTTTCTTTACTGAAGGCAAAGGACTTGGTTATGATGTCTCGGTGTTTGGTACTTATGCAATTCAATATAATCATGGAATCCAAGCAAGCTTTGGGTATAGAAACTTACAAGCTAACACCTATGCAAATCAGGAGTTGATTATCAATAAACAGAATGAAAAGGGTTTTGTACAATCAAGTTTAGAATCAGATTTATCTATTATTTATTTTCAATTGCTGTATAATTATACTTTGCTACATCGATTAGAAGCTTCACTAGGTTTAAATGTTGGAATAAATTCTTCTAAAAACTATACATATAAAGAAGAATTAGTTAATCAGACTATTGTCTTTGATAATGGAACAACTATAAGAAATGTATCATCTGGAGCTCTTGCAGGAATCAACCCTCGATATTTTGGTGGCGTCATAGGTTTATCGTATGGAATCCCATTGTTTAGTAATCATTTATTTATAAAGCCAACAATACAGTATACATATGGCTTGCGACCAATTCAATATAATGTGAATTGGTATGCAAATAGTCTAGTTGTAGGACTTAACTGGGAATTTAAACCAAATGGAGAAATCGAAAGACCAGTTTCTATAGAAATTCCTACTTACCCGGATATCATTGTGGATTCTTCTCATCTACAAATTATTCAGAATCAAAGTAGAATCATTAATACATACAGTACAATCTTTGAATATCCCATGCTACATGATTTGTACTCTTCAATCTTTAAATCATGCAATTCAGATACATTGTTAACAAACGATACCTATACTGATAATGGATCATACTACTATTCCAATATTCTTGATACTCTTTCAAAAAGATTGACTCAATTCCCTCATACTAAACTTCGATTAGGCATTAGTCCGGACATTTATCTCGATTCTCATTCACTATCTTCATGCTTAGAATATCATCATATTCCTTCAAATCGCATTCAATATGAATTATTGCCGGTAACTACTTTCCCTCAAGGAGTAGTATGTAGAATTCTATCAGATGAATTATCAAAACCGTTTATCTCTGTCAAGAATGATACATTAGTTATCAATCCAAAGTTAAGTTTTCGATGTATTGGGAAAGATTCCGATTCTATTCAGTGGGGTATATATGATCAAAAGACTAAAACAGTAATTGTAAAAGGCGAGGGGATAACAAATGCAGATATTGTTATAAATGAAATTCCAAAGTCATTCAAAAAAGGGAAACTCCGCACTATTTATAAAAATCGGAATGGTAACTCCATAATTGAAACCGATGTACTTATATCTGATAGTATAGTTTCAATTTATGATAGTATACCAATAGAGTCTGGAGTACTTTTTGATATTGATAGTGATTCAATCATTGAGAATCAGATACATTCATTACAACTATTACAGGCTCGTTTATCTATTAAAGATAGCCTTACAATAGAAGCATTTACTGACTTAACAGGCGACATTAATCATAATATGCTATTAGCAGAAAAAAGGGCCAAGCGGATTATTCAATATTTTCCAGGGATTCATACAGATATTATCTTATCACCGCTAAAAAAGCGTAATTCAGGACTAGAGGAGTATCAAAAAGCATATAATCGAATAGTCATTATAACACGAAAAAAGCCATAATATTGTACATACTACCCATAATTCATGTATAATATTGTATCTTTGTGAGTTAATTTTCTATAACTGACGGTATAATTATGTTTACACTAGCAATCGTTTTGATGATCATTCTTGGCCTTTTGCTCATTGCATCAGTATTGATTCAACCGGGCAAAGGAGATATGGCAACTTCAATGTCAGGATTTGGAAATCAGCTTGGTACAATGTTTGGTTCACGCAGAGCATCAGATTTACTTACAAAAATTACCATTGTATTAGGTGCTACCATCATGGTTATTGCATTGCTGGCCAATAAATTTTTATTGAGTCCTGCAGATCTTACAAGAGATCCTGCTACAGTTAATGCGGCTAAACCTATTATTCCTCCATCTACACCAGTAAAACAAACTGCTCCTGCTCAGCAAAGCAGTCCTGCCGAACAACAGACACAACCGGCAGCACAACCAGAAACGCAACCAAAGAAACCATAAAAAAAAGCCGATCATTGATCGGCTTTTTTATTCTATTCTAAGTTCATCTGAAATATTTGTATTCATTGCTAGTTTAGCAGGATAAACTCCGGCTAAAAGAGAAACCGCTATACCAAAAATTGCACTCATGAAAACAACCTCCCATTGAAGGCTTACCGGCATAGCTTTTACGATACTATTAGGTAATTGAATCCATCCATTATATTGTTGCCCTAAACAAAGTATAATCCCAAGAACAACACCTATACATGTTCCAGACACACCTATAATTAATCCTTGTAATAAAAATGTGATTTGGATACTTTGTCTATCAATACCCATTGAAAGTAATGTAGCAATATCTTTTCTTTTTGCTTTTACTGTCATCCACATAGCAATAAGTATATTAAAAGCAGAGACAAAAGTGATAATCCCAAGTATGATAAAACTCATATTTCTTTCAAATTCCATAGTTGCATACAATTCTTGATGCAATTCTTTCCATGTTTCAATAGTTGATGTTTTTAATGAAGGATAGGATTGTAATGTTTCTTTTACTGTTGTAACATCATCGATATTATGAACTCGAATATCTAGATACTGGTTACCTGAAATATTAAGTTCTTGATGGAAAGCATAATCACAGATTATATACGAATTATCATATTGAACGCCGCTACTAATTTGAAATATACTGTCTATGATGCATTCATGATATTGTGGCAACATCATACCCGTAATTGCAATATCAATCATATCAGGTGTAGATATTCTAATGGTATCTCCCTTTCTAACATCAAGTTTATCTGCTAAGCCAATACCAATTGAAACCTTATTTGTAAAGGAATCATCTTTTGAATGTAGGTTTCTAGTTAGCAATATACCGGCCTGAGTCTTATCATTATATCCAACAATAATTTTAGTTGAAGCACTTTTTTCAACTGAATTAATTTCTTGATATCGCTGCAAATCAGTGATAAGGTTTTTATTAGAAGTATCTGAGAGTGTTATACGTATATGTGGATCTATTGTTAGAAGCATATCTCGTACTAATTCACGGAACCCATTAAAGATAGATGTTACACAAATAAGAGAAGCAACACCAATAATAAGTCCAAGAAATGAAAGGATATTTATAAATGAAATAAAAGCCTTCTGTCTAAAGGATAACACATACGTTTTTGCAATTAATAATGGAAGTCGCATTTATAATGAACGCAGTTTGGTGGGGAACTGTTTGAAAGCGGATAGTTCATTTAAAAAACTCTGTTGAATATTTAATTCAGGTGAATGTTTATCATTCTTTTCATATGTACCTTGTTCTGTAAGTAGCCATGAGGATTTAGTATCATTGAGATAACCTGAAAGAATATGCTCTAACATTGCAAATGATCTTTTGTCAAGAATAGGAAACATTATTTCTACTCGGTTATTAAAGTTTCTGGGCATCCAATCAGCTGATGACAAAAATAATTTTGGGTCACCCGCATTCCCAAAGTAAAATATTCTACTATGCTCTAAAAAACGACCTATAACGCTTCTAACCTTAATATGCTCGCTTAAACCTGGAATATTCGGAATCAAACAACAAACACCTCTAACAATTAAATCAATAGATACTCCACTTTGAGATGCTTTATACAAAGCATCAATGATATCTCTATCAACGAGAGCATTCATTTTCGCAATAATTCTACCTGGTTTACCTTGTTTTGCTTGGGTAGTCTCATGTGAAATTAGATCTAAAAGAGTTAGCCGTAAATCATCAGGTGCTACAGAGAAACGATCCCAATGCTCATGATGAGAGTAACCGGTTAGCATATTAAATAAATGAATTGCATCATTTACAAAGTCTTCTCTACAAGTAAAATATCCAATGTCGGTGTATAATCTAGAAGTTGTAACATTATAATTACCGGTATTGAGATGTAAATATGTTCGAATTTTGTGTTCTTTTCTCACCACCATTGTAATTTTACTATGTATCTTGAGACCAAGCACTCCATAGACAACATGTACACCCACATTTTCTAATTCTTTTGCCCAATTAATATTATTCTCTTCGTCAAATCTTGCTCTTAACTCTACAAAGGCTGTAACTTGTTTACCATTTTGCGCTGCTGTTTTCAAAGCTTCAATGACTGGAGAAGACCCACCTGCACGATATAATGTAATCTTTATAGCCAAGACATCTTGATCAGTTGCTGCTGCTTGTAAAAAGCGGACAACGCTGGATGTAAAGGAATCAAAAGGATGATGAACTAAAATGTCTTTCTTTTTTATATGTTCAAATAGTTCTGATGCAGACCCAAGAAACTCTGGTATTTGTCTAGAGAGGAACGGTACATCTTTCAATTGTGGTTTATCTATTTTATAAAGAGTATATAGATCACTCATATTTAATGGAATATGAGTAAGATAGACGTCTTCATCTGTGATTTCTAATGCATTAGTGAGCATTGCAATTACATCTGGTGAGGTTGAAGCATCTACTTCTAATCTGACTGCATCTGTACCCCAACGGCGATGTCTTACTTGTTCAGCTATTTCACTCATCAAATCTTCTGCTTCGTCATATGCGATATCTAGGTCAGCATCCCTTGTAACCCTAAAGAAATGTGATTCTTGCACTGTATAACCAGGAAATAAGATGTCTGCATGTTCTTGGATGATGTGTTCAAGAAACACAAACGATTGATGATTGGGATGAATATTAATAGGTACCAATCTTTGCAAAATTGGTGGTACTTGTAGTACAGCAACTTTGGAATGACTCTTCTTGTGATCAGTTAAAAGAAATACGATATTGAGTGATCTATTTAAGAGTCTAGGGAATGGGTGACCTGGGTCAATTGCTAATGGAGTCAATACAGGTAAAATATCTGTAACGAAAAGTCCTTTTATATAGGCCGAATGACCTTCATTTAGATCATTGAGATTAACTAATTTTATGCCTTGTTTTGCAAGAGAGGGTAGTATAATAGTGTTAAAGAGGTCTTCATGAGATTCTATTAATGGAAGTAATTGCTCACGTATACGAAATAGTTGCTGAGAAGCAGTCAAACCATCAGCAGATAATTCATTACTTTGTTGAATAAACTGTTCTTTTAATCCACTAATTCTAATCATGAAAAATTCATCAAGATTCGTAGTGAATATTATAAGAAACTTTAATCGCTCGAGAAGAGGATGATAATCAGAAGTTGCCTCTTCTAAGACCCTTTTATTAAACTCTATCCAAGCCAGTTCACGATTAAAATATTGATATTGTATCGAAGAGTCTTCCATTTAGCATAGTCTATTTGGTGAATGTTGCCTCAAATTATGATTTAGATACATTGTTAGCAAGTCAATTTCTCATTACAACTGGCGTTAATTCATAACATATTCTACTTCCATGAAAATCCCTTACTGTATGCAATAGGATTATAAGTTGATTTTCAAGTAAAGGATCTAATGGTAATTCTATAGTTGACTCGGATGGAAGAAGTTTCCCACTGATGATATTTTTGATGAAAAGACCGTTATGACTATATGCATCACATGAATATACGCCAATGATAAACGGTTGAATTATACCAAAGGTATTGCAATTGTACACTGTATTCTTATGTGAAGCATTCTCAATAATCAATCTATCACTAAATGGATTCCGAATAGAACTATTTCTCATTCCAGGTGTTCCACCATGCTCATTAGTTGATAGCTGCCAATTGTCCAGTGAATCTATATATTCAAATGAATATGAGCCTGTATATGATTCATAATTCGTTATCAATGGTGAATAATTAAAACTATCTAGAATTGTGTTATTCCTATCTATTATCTGAATTAGGCCACCTTTATCATTTATAGACAAAGTCTTGTTTATCATTATCGACGACTGTTGATGTATAGTTGTAAAGGACTCTGTTGATATAAGAATATATTTCATAATCGATACATCATTGATTTCTATTCGATTATTATTCACAACCAATGTAATTGGTTGACGTTGATAGGTTGAATCAGCAATGTATAATTCAACATATTCAGGGTAATTCCCAGACTTTATATTAATCTCATTGATTCGAATTGATTGAAATGGGAAAGATCTATAGATTATTGTGTTTATAGAATCATTGTATGTTCTAGGATCTTTGTGATTATTCTGTATGGAAACATATATTGAATCATAACCATACTTATTATACAATTCTCCCATGTATATGATCAAGCTATCTTTTTGCTTTGATTGTAATGAATCAATTCGAAACGCTCGATTACTTGAACTTGATCTTATCAATACATCAATCGAATCCATGCGTATATGTCCATGATTATAAATGGATACCATTATGCTATCCAAGTGAACATATACGGTTTCAACCATTAGATCATTATTTATAGGTGTACTAGAGTTTACAAAACCACAGGTATGTAGTCGAGGATCGGAAGATAGAACAAATATATCATGAATTGCTTGTGAACGCTCTAAACTATAACCTCGATATATCTTCAAGAAAGAATACGATATTGAATCTAAAATAGCACCATCTATGTCAGAAAGAATTATTCTATCTTTTGTATTATTTAATACCGGTAATGTAGTTTGAATGAAACCAGCATGGAAAGGGGATTGAAGGACTTTCTTTAACGATATAGTATCTCTTGAGAGAATGATAAATCCTTTTGATTTGATATATATATCACCAACATATTGTCTAGTTGTATTATCACTGATATATACACCTTTCAAAAACAAGTCTGAAGTATCATTGTTATACAATTCTACCCACTCCGGAATCCCTGACATCGGATAGGGGCATAATTCATTAATTAGTTGAGAATTACATTGAAAGAAAGACAAGAAAAAGAAGAGAATACACATAAAAAAAGCTACCTCAGAAATGGGGTAGCTTAATAAAAAAGAGTGTGTTACTTATTTAAATGCTTGAATACCTGTTATATCAGCTCCAAGAATAAGGGTATGTATGTCGTGAGTACCCTCATAGGTCCTGACAGATTCAAGATTTGCTGCATGTCTCATAATTGGATATTCATCAAGGATACCATTTGCTCCATGAATATCTCTGGCTATTCTTGCACATTGAATAGCAATATCTACATTATTTCTCTTTGCAAGAGAAACTTGATTAGGATTCATTTTACCTGAATCTTTCAATTGCCCAAGCTGCATGCATATCAATTGTCCCTTTGTTATCTCATTGAGCATCCAAACAAGTTTTTCTTGGATTAATTGAAATCCAGCAATTGGTTTATCGAATTGAATACGACTTTTAGCATAATCCAAAGAAGATTGATACGTTCCAATTGCACTGCCAATAGCACCCCAAGCAATTCCATATCGGGCTTGAGTTAAACAGCTCAATGGGCCTTTCAAACCTTTGACATCAAGTTTATTTTCTTTTGGTATTTCAACATCTTGAAAAATCAATTCACTCGTCACAGATGCACGCAAAGAATGTTTGCCTTTCATTTCAGGTGCAGTAAACCCTTTCATACCTTTTTCTACAAGAAATCCATGGACTTCGCCTTCGTATTTTGCCCAAACAACAGCAATGTCAGCCAAAGAACCATTTGTAATCCACATTTTTGCTCCATTGAGCAAATAACCACCATTAATATCTTTTGCATTCGTAATCATGCCTGATGGATTAGATCCGAAGTCAGGTTCTGTAAGTCCGAAACAACCAATTGCACTGCCAGAGGCAAGTTTAGGTAGCCATTTTTTACGTATTTCTTCTGAACCATAGGTATAAATAGGGAACATAACCAATGAACTTTGAACAGAAGCAAAGGAACGAACACCCGAATCTCCTCGTTCTAATTCCTGCATGGCTAAACCATAACTAACATAATTGGCGCCGGCACAGCCGTATTCTTGAGGAAGAGTGATGCCAAATAGTCCCAAATCTGCCATCTTTCCAACAAGATCCATAGGAAAAGTACCTGATTGATAGTGATGCTCTATGACAGGTAATACTTCATTGTCAACAAAATCAGCAACTGACTCTCTAACCAGCTTTTCTTCTGGTGACAATTGCTCATAAACATTATAGTAATCAACGGGTTGGAAAGCCATGTAGAAACCTTGGTATATTATTAATGGCGATATTGTTCAAATTCTACTACAAAATTACGAATTTACGATAGCCAATAAAACTCAAATTACCCCGAAAGTTCCTTGATAACTGTTAAAAACAAACATATACCCTTTTTTTCCGTTATTGTAACGGCTTATAATCGTGGATATATCATCGATCGAGCACTTCAATCATTGATCCAGCAAAGCGAGCAAGATTGGGAATGTATCATTGTGGATGATGGATCCAGCGATAAAATAGCCGAAATAGCCACATCTTATTGCAAAAAAGATGACAGGTTTAGATTCATACATCATAGCCATAGGGGGCAATCATTAACAAAAAATGCCGGAATTCTTGCATCCTCTGGATTATTCATAACTTTTCTTGATTCAGATGATGAATATGCATCGGACCATTTAAAAATGAGAAAGGCGATGCTTGAAGAATATCCACAAATTGATTTATTACACGGGGGAGTTACAATAATTGGCGACCCTTATGTCCCTGATATGAATAATCCGGATCTTCACATACATCTTGATGATTGCGTCATTGGAGGCACATTTTTTTTTAAAAGGACATCATTATTGAATCTTGGTGGATTTCCAAATGTTGCCTATGGAGATGACACTGCTTTATTCACAAATGCAGAAACATCATCATTAACAATAGCTAAAACTGATTATCCAAGTTATATTTATCATAGAGAGATGATTGATTCACTTTGTAATGAAAAGAAGAATCCAACATGAGAGAATCTAAAGAGAAAAAGAAAGATAGATTGCATTCAATTATTGGATTATTAAAGAAAAATTATCCTCATGCAGAATGTGCCTTACAACACTCCACTCCATTTCAATTGCTTATTGCAACTATTTTATCAGCTCAATGTACTGATGCACGAGTAAATATGGTAACTCCTGTATTGTTTAAAGAGTATCCTGATGAGAAATCACTAGCGGCAGCACCAATAGAACATATTGAAAAGATTATACATTCGACAGGTTTTTTTAAAGCTAAAGCTAAGAATATCAAAGCATGTTCAGAGCAATTAATCAATCGATACAATGGTTTATTGCCTTTAACAATTGAGGAATTGACAACTTTACCTGGTGTTGGAAGGAAGACAGCGAATGTATTACTGGGAAATGCATTTGGTATAAATGCAGGAATAACCGTCGATACTCATGTTACTAGAATAATGAATCTGTTAAAAATCGTAAAGACAACTGATGCTGTAAAAATAGAAATGGAATTACTTCCTTTGGTACAGCAACATGATTGGACTATATTTACTCATTTAATCATTGAACATGGGAGAGAAGTATGCATAGCAAGAAGACCTAAATGTTCTGAATGCGCTATTGCCAAATATTGTCCTTCCAATTCCTCAATTTGACTGAATATCTTCCCATTGTTGCAATAACTGGTCAAGTTCTTGTTGAAGTTGATTTCTTTTTATATTCAGTTCTTCTATTCGATATGGCTGTTTATAGATGTCATCCTCCCCTAATTCACAATCAATTAATCTCAGCAATTCTTCTTTTTGAGAGATATCGGATTCGATCTTTTCAATGATTTTTAATCGTTTTCGCTCTTCTCGTTCAACAGATTTCTTTATATCTCTTGATTGTTTTACATCGGAAGTATCAGTAACTGTAGAAGGTGTTTGTACTATGAGATCATCTATAGATTCAACTGCATGCTTAGACAGAAACTCATGAATGTGAAATGGATAATGTTTCACATTCTTTTTGGAGAAATGATATATATTATCCGTAAGTCCATCAAGAAAGTCTCGATCATGAGATACAACAATCAATGCGCCATTGTAATTCATAAGTGCAGATTTAAGTATATCTTTCGCAGACATATCCAAATGATTTGTAGGTTCATCTAGAATTAAGACATGAGATTCATGTAATAATAACATTGCCAAAGCTAACCGAGCTCTTTCACCACCAGATAATACCCGTACTTTTTTATCAACAGAATCACCACTAAATAAAAATGCTCCTAAAATTGATCTTATTTTAGTTCGAATATCACCAACTGCAACATGATCTAATGTTTCAAATACAGTTTTTGTTGGATCCAATGAATCAGCATGATGCTGAGCATAATATCCAATTTTTAAACCATCAGAAACAATAAGATTTCCATCATAAGATTCAATACCAGCTAGTATTCTTGAAAGCGTACTTTTTCCTTCACCATTTCTTCCAATAAATGCACATTTCTGTTCTCTTTCTATGTCAAAAGTAATTCCTTCAAGTATTAATCTATTATCATATGATTTTGAAAGATTTGAGGAATGAAACAATAATCGTGGGGCACGCGGTGATGGTGGAAAAGAAAAAGCAATGGCCTTTTCTTTATAATCATCGAGTACAATACGTTCTTTTGCATCTAGTTGTTTTATTCTCGATTGAACTCTAGATGCAAGATTTGCTTTTGACCTAAATCTATCTATAAATTCCTGAGTTTTTTCTATTTCTTTTTGTTGAGATTGATAAGCTTTGAGTTTGTGATCTTCACGAATTAAACGTTCTTTTACATATGCTGAATATGTGCATGGATAATCTTCAATCTTGGCATTTCGTATTTCAATAGTTCTCTTTGTTACAGTATCCAAAAAGACTTTATCATGCGAAACAAGTATAACAGCCCCCTCATACACAGCAAGATAACTTTCAAGCCATCGAATTGAGTCAATGTCTAAGTGATTGGTAGGTTCATCCAAAAGGAGTGTGTCTGGATTTCTTAGAAGTAACTTTGCCAATTCCAGTCGCATTTGCCAACCACCTGAAAGTTCCGATGCAGAACCGTGCATAGAATCATGCGTAAATCCCAATCCAAGAAGAATCTTTTCTATTCTAGCCTCTAAAGTATTGCCACCACTTATATCTAAACGATGATATAGATTAGCCAATTGTTCACAAAGGTCAATATATTCAGTAGATTGATAATTTGTGGAATTATTAATCTTTTGTTGAATATGTTCAATATCAGATTCAAGTTGAATGACTGATTCAAAAGCTATTCTGCATTCTTCTTTTACACTACTTGTATATTCAACTTCTAATTGTTGTTTTAAGAAACCAATTGTATGTTGCTTTGAAGTAATAATTGATCCTGTTTCAGGCGTAATGTCTCCATTGAGAATCTGTAGTAATGTTGATTTACCGGCACCATTCCTTCCCACAAGACCAATTTTATCTCTATCTCCAACAGAAAATGAAATAGCATCAAAGAGAGGAATTCCATTAAATTGCATTGTACATTGTGAAACGCTAATCATTTTATGTTCCGACTACCAATATGAGTATCTATCATTACTATATCACTGACCAAGGTGATTTGCTTCATGAACAGATTGTGATGAATGATGAATCATTAATTGAAATGATTTACAAAAATATGGAGATTAATCGAACACCCCACTGTTCAGAAGCGAAATACTATGCAAAGATTGGTTACGAAGAGATATATCTTCATGTTCAAGATACCCCAATTGTCTTTAAAACTTTGCGAGACAATATCTTATATATGACAAACAATATTTCAATACAATTCAATCCAAATGACTTACGGTTTAATGAACATGGGTATTTGTATCATAGATCTACCATAGGTAATTGGGCTCGACTACATACACATGTAACAATGCAATTGTCAAAAAATATTGAAAAATGGGGAAAGTACTATATCTATAAAGATGATGTTCATCAAAGAGTCATTGAACCATTAGAAAAAGAAGATACAATCTTTCTTCATCCTAAACCTGAAAATCAATGTTTTGGTTGCGGTCTAAACAATACAATTGGTTTGCGTATGACCTTTGTATATCATCCACAATTACAAGAAGTAGAAACATGGTTTACTCCTCCCACATTTATGATGGGTTCTCTTAATGTGATCCATGGAGGAATGGTTAGTTTATTATTTGACGAAACTATGAGTAAAGTCTTAACAGGGATGGGAATCAAAGCACCGACAGGTACTCTCTCAGTACGATATCTTAAACCCACCTATATGGATCAAGAATTACATATAACAGCATCATTAATTTCAGAAAAAGGGAGAAAACTAGAATTACAAGCGAGTATGTATGATCAATCAAAAGTAAAAACAGCTTCGGGGACTGCTCTATTTATAAAAAGAGAACAAGTTAATCCATGATTGAATATGCTACACCAAATCGAAGCCCTTTTTTACTGACAATACAAGAATCGGCTTTTACATGTCGAAGAATCTCATAAAGAATGAGAGCACCTGCAGGTAAAATATCAGCTCTTTGAGGATGAACTCCTGGAATTGCTAGGATATCTTCAAGACTTGAATGAACAAGTGTATGTGTCATTTCCTCTATGGCTTCCAAACTCAAAACATATCCATGTATTTGAGGATCAGATAAATCATCAATTCCCAATTGCATCGCCGCAAGAGTAGTTGGTGTACCTGCGGTTGCTATGATTGAATTTTGTACTTGTATTGGCAATTGCTGTATATACTGTCGTATATATGTTCTGGCATGTTCAAGATTAATCTTTGAAAGTGGCAAGGAATTCATGTACATATCATGTAGACGAACTGCACCTATGTCAAGACTTAGTATATCAAAATCACCTTCATTGCCAGTTATATATTCTGTACTACCACCACCTATATCCAATATGATAGGGTTTTTATACTGTTCTTTGCTACCTAAATACGTATATATAGCTTCTTGATTTCCTGAGATACAATGAATAGGATAGCCAATAATTGATTCTAATTCTTGAAGTACTTCAGATCTATTTTGTGCATCACGCATAGCGCTTGTTGC
>RGCF01000571.1 GCA_009919265.1 Bacteroidota bacterium
GTACTTTCCAAATTCTGCCAATAAATTCTTTTTATATGTATTATCTATTGAATTTATTTTAACATCATATACTGGATTCGTAGTTTTTATTAAATTTTTTATGCGTGAAAAAGTTTCCATTTATTATTATAATATAATATAAATGAATTCATCAAATATTACGATTGATATAGAAAAAGGAAAGTCTCGTATTCCAAAATGGCATTCTAAAGAAGAGGAGTTTTTAAAAAGATTAAAAAATAAATGCGAACATTTAGCTGTACAATATATGGAATTATATAAAGTGACACATACAAAACAATCACGATTAAGATTACCAGCAATTATAATGTCATCTTTTTCTGGTGTGGCATCATTCGGTTCTACAAGTTTTCCTTTATATATGCAAAAGTATGTTAGTATAGGAGTTGGTATTATTAATATTACTATTGCTATATTACAAACCTATGAATCATATTTAAAAATATCTGATATTGTCTCTAAATCTTTAACTGCATCAGCTTCATTAAAGAAAATAGCTGATGATATTGGTTGTGAAATGTATATACCAGTTGAAAATAGACAAACGAATGGTGTAACATTTTTGAGAGATACATATAGTAGATATCAAACTATATTAGTTGATGCACCACCATTAGCAATAGATGATGATGAAGCAACTGCTATATTTAAAAAATTACAAGAACAAAATTTAGGTGAAATATTAGATGATGACGAAGATGAATCCAATCATAATACTGTTATAAAAGAATTACAAAAAATAGTTAATCAACCACAAAAAACTCTTTAGCCTCTTTAAGTATATCCTTTAAATGATTCTTATTTTTTAAAATTGTAGCTATCTCTAACATCATTATAATTCTATAATTAATCTCATAATCATCATTTTGATTTATTGATTGCCAATAAAGCACTCGTGACATCAAACTTTCATATAACTCATTTGATATATATTTACTTAGTTCTTTATTATTCTTATCCTTTTTCCATTCCCCACTATTATTATACTCCCATACATGATTGCCTTTATACCTAAATTTATTTTTGCCTGCATTATATAATTGTTCTGCTATATTCCAATAATTTTTTGTACATTTATCCCAATTTTC
>RGCF01000572.1 GCA_009919265.1 Bacteroidota bacterium
ACCCCACACATCATCTTCATCACAGGCAAGCCAATAAGAACGCTTTAATATCCCATTTGTGAGAACAGCGTCTTGACAGTCTGGGTGATTTTGAATTCGATTGAGCATCTGCTCGGTAGTAAGTAGTTCCTTCATGCTTATTATACCTCGAAATTGTGAAAACTGGAAAACAATCTCAGGACACAATCTGAGCCTTCAATGGTCTCTTGTAGAAACCAAAGGTGGTATCGTTTGGAGAAGGATGCACAGTGGCATTAAATTGCACTTTGTCGCCCACTTTGACATCATTAGCAATATTAGATGGCATTGAACCAAACACAGCAAAATCACGCTCGTCTAGAACAATCATTTTAGTGGCGAAACCTATATTTTCATTACCATACACTTTAATTTTTTGAACAGTGCCTTTAATGATATCTCTGCCTTCTACAGCAGTTCCAGTACGTGTGTTTGCAGGAATTGGCTCAGGTAGATTTACACGAGCTGGTAAGCCTTCAATGCCATATTTTGAATTGTAGGCTTGTGCCTTCTTGTAAATTTCATCCTCGATTTGTACAAGTAATCTTTTGCCTGTGAACCACTTTGGGCTTTTTCTGAGCTGTTTGGTGACTGACCAATGCTGTTCAATCTTTTCATCAAGAATGAATGCACCTTTTAGACATCCTCGCATTGCACCACGGATTTTGCCATCTGAACACATTACATAGGTAACATATCTACCTCTGGCACCGCAATGTGGACAGTTGTCATCTTGTCTGTCGGTTTTGTTGGTGATGTAAAGAGCGAAGTGTTGTTTTTGTTTTTGCATGTCTATTATACTTCTGAATTGTGAAATCTGGAAAAATCGGGCGAAAATTGCCCGATTTAATTATCTTTTGCTAACCCCACTCCTCGCACAATCTTAGCACCACCTTTCAACGCATCTTTAAGCAACGATTTCACCTCGTCTATGAAATAAGGGTGGCTAACAAATTCACCATCTAACCAATTCTTAAATGACATAGGTATAAACACTACACAATCTGCTTTACGCGAAATTGGTCTAAGTGATGACAACAACAGACATGACCAAATAGTCCCA
>RGCF01000573.1 GCA_009919265.1 Bacteroidota bacterium
AAATTATGAAAATCTTGATATAACACGATTAAATAAAATAGCAAAGAAGATAACGTCAGCATTTACAAAGATTGATAAAAATAAGTTATTAATTATATTAGCAGAAATACCTTTAAAAGATGGACGTAAAGCGATAGAACAATGGGTACGTACAATTGGATTAGAGAGACGTTCAGATATATCCATACATCCTATATCAAATAAAAACGAATGGTTATTTACACAAGCAGCAGTATCAGAAGGATTACCATTAGATGTTTTACAACCAGGACGAGCTCCTCAAGCTAAAGAAATAATTAATGACCCAACTATATTAGATTTTAACGAAAAAAATGTAGCTACAAAAAATATTTTACAATTTTCGAATTCTCTTGAAGATTCTTTACCTTCTAAGTTTACTCAAATTAAGAATTATTCTTGGAAAACTTTTAAAATACGTAATGCTAAATTTATAGATATAATGAATTGGATGTCAGTTGAACTTAGAATACCTATTACTTTAAATGATATTTTAAGAGGACGTTTATTAACTATTGAAGTTTTACTAAGAAGTAAAAGTGATAGTACATTAATATTTGATGACCCTGCATTGTTTAATGCTTGGTGTGAAATATTTAAAAAGAAATTTCAAGGTGGATTTGATGATTTATGGAAAGCTATTGTATTAAAACCATATGAAGAACGAATTAAAATATGGCGTGAAATGGCTGCAAATTTACCAACGATGGAAATAGACGTTTATATGTTATCACAATTATTAGATGTAAATATAATGATATTACATAGAAGTAAAAATACACATGATACGAAAAAAATTAAGAGAGGAACTACTGAAGATTTAGCTACATCTAGTGTGTTTTTCAGAAGTCCTAGTTCTACTTCTTATTCTAAATTTATTCAACGTCCTGTTTGTATATTTTATAAAGAAATAACTAAAACTGAAGCAGTATTTCATCCAATAGTTGATAAAGATGGTGTATTTTTACATAACAATATATCATCATTACCAGAGGATGTACAAGCACTTTTTGAATTTCATCATAAGAAAAATAAAAAAATCTATTAAATATTTAATGGATA
>RGCF01000574.1 GCA_009919265.1 Bacteroidota bacterium
CCCCAGGCTACTTCCATCAGAATAAGAACTATTCTGGTAAAGCTCTGGCGGTAGAGGTAGTTGCCTTTATGCTGTCCCATGGTGTGCGAGACTTACTACCAGAACGCACTAAAGCAGCTAAAGCATCCAGCAGCTGGCTAAAAGGCTTAAAGCTACTGAATGCTCAGAAGATAGTGGACATAACCAGACTGGCTCTAAATCAGTACCCCAAACTGGGGTCTCTGTTTAACAAGCCAGGTGTGTTATTCCAAGATGTCTTCCACCTAGCTGTAGATGCCAAAGTGTCCGAGGTCTACAGTCTCTCGAAAGAGTTAAAAGACTGTGGTTTAGTAGTCCTCTCCACTAAGGTGTCCAAAGCCTCTAAACGTGTAGCAATGATATTTGCCAACGCGGTAAAAGGCAGCGTTCATGGTGATAAGCCCGTGCATGTAGGCTACGTCCACATGGTTAACGGCAAACCAATGCCCCCGGACTCTGGTCCCAAGCTGCGAGCGGTGTTCTTACCATCCGCCGTGTTCCCAGCCGGGGAGGCCTTGGTGCTAAACAATGATAAGTACCTTGAAGGTAGATTTACCTCTTCACAGGACTTTATCTTTGAAGGCTACCAAGACATAGAAGACGCAGTCGTCCTGACTGAGCTCACCAAGTCCCACAGTCCTACAAAAGGGACACAATCTTACGAGTTTACAAGTAAACCTAAGATTGCATTTGGGGAAGTGTTGTTTAATGTTGTTAACCAAAACGGCATGCGCAACCCTGGGATGCTCAGAGTCAGAGATAGCGTTAACCTGCTGTCTATTAGTTGGGGCAAGCAAACAAACTTAGCCAAAGGCTCAGAGTCCTTAAAGGTGACTGTAGTGTATGAGCAAGTTAATACAGGAACCTTTAAGCTCAGAGGAGACGTTAAGTGTATGCTCCAAGGGGCTAAGCCTGTGGTCATTAGGAACGACCTTAATAAGTCTTTAGGGTTAGGTGACCTGCAAAAAGCAGACACTGTTTACTTTAAGGATGTTATTAAGCAAGACGTTCTATGGTATTGGCTAACTATTGTTGGCAATACTATTGAACACGGTGATCCT
>RGCF01000575.1 GCA_009919265.1 Bacteroidota bacterium
ATTACATTGTCCCTTTGGGCATTGCGGTTTCAATTACTCTTATAAAAAAATATATCCATTAGTTCCAATGGCTGCCTCTGCTGCAATGAATTTACAATTGAAGAAGTTTAGTATGTCTCAAATTCCAGAAGATGCTGTATGTATTTTCATTGGTCGTCGTAGAACGGGTAAATCCACCTTAGTTCGCGATGTTCTATTCCACCACAAGACAATTCCCCTAGGCACAGTTATCAGTGGTACCGAGGAATCCAACGATTTCTACAAAAAAATGGTTCCTCCACTTTTTATTCATGGAGCTTATTCACCTGTCATTGTTCAGAATTACGTAAATCGTCAGAAGCTTATTATGAAAAAAATCATGGACGAACAAACAAGAAGCGGCGGACAGTCCCGGATAGACCCTCGTTCCTTTTTAATTTTGGATGATTGTCTCTACGACGACACATGGACACGTGACTTGAATATTCGTTATCTTTTTTTGAACGGTCGTTGGGTGAAGGTGTTCTTCTTGATTACTATGCAGTACCCACTGGGAGTTCCTCCTGTTTTAAGAACTAACGTTGACTATGTATTTATTTTGCGTGAACCCTATCTCAATAACAGAAAGCGCATATATGAAAACTACGGATCTGCCTTTCCCTCATTTGAGTTCTTCTGTCAAGTCATGGACCAATGTACTACAAATTACGAGTGTCTAGTTGTAAGCAACAACACACAGAGTAATAAGTTGGAGGACATTATCTTTTGGTATAAGGCTGAGCTACACGGAGATTTCCGTATTGGTGACCCTCGTTTCTGGGAACACAGCGCAGCTCATTATATTGAGGCTGAGACAGCTGAGACAAATCGTTATGATCCTGGTGCCTCAGTAAAGCTCAAGGGTCCTCAGATCACGATTCGAAAACAAAATTAATAATAAGAAGAATGAAATCTAGAAGGAAATATTAAGTCCAATCAACTACAATATAACTTAATGCTTTATCAGATGACACTTTAGAATCTGGAAATTTTTCTCGTAAAATAGAAAGAATAATAGGAATTGCTTGAACTT
>RGCF01000576.1 GCA_009919265.1 Bacteroidota bacterium
AGAATTGGGGTTTACCCCTTTTTAACAAAATAATGAGTAAACCTTTTCATTTTCTGGAATAGGATCCGTTGTAACAAATTGTGTAAATAAGGGCTTATCGAGCTGTTCTCTAGGAACCGCATTCTTAACCTTCTGTGCTATTACGCAATACAAGTCAAACCCGGGATACCTTTCTGATTTATCTGTGTCCCATAGAACATTTCTACCATCATCGTCTATAAGCCACGACCATAACACATTAAAAAGTTCAGATATTGTTTCTTTTTGCACCAATCCTTCTTCAGAACTTAAGATACCTCCATTGGGTTTTTCTTGAGGAGGATTTTCTAAGAAAAGAGATTCTATAATACTTACCGACAATCGACATAAGTCAAACGACGGGTTAGGATAAGCTCTAGGCTCCTTTGGGTCATAAAGAGGTCCAAAGTTATATTGAGTTCCTGCCTCATTCTCAGGCCAGTAATCATCACTGATACACAAGGTATCATTGTGAGTGTAGATGGCTCTGCCAAAGTCTATAATACGAAAGAGTTTTCCATACGTAGGAACCTTCCATTGACGGCCATCTTTTGTCTTATAATAGTAAAATTCCTTATCCGTAGGGGTCCACAAAATATTGTTGCTATGTAGGTCATTATGGGTCATCGCCCAGAGACTCTGGATTTGACATAGAGCAGCTATTACTTGAAATAACCATGCAGTCCATCTAGCTTCCCATTCAGGTGTATTCACCTTTGCATCCATATATGGACAATCAGGCTCTAATAAAGAATCCATCGTATCTTTATTTGATTCTAGAAATATGAGCATTGTAGGAAATTCTTTTAATACAGCAAAAAACTTATAGTCTTTTCCAATATCACTTGACATATCTGAGGTGTCTGATGCATTCGATGTAATAGAAGCAGTTGTTATAGAAGCAGAATGAAGACTACCTCCTGTTTCAGAGATAGTATCTCCACTCCCTGTGTCAAGTTCAGAAATAGAAGAACTATCAGAACTTGAATTGTCTGAAGACCATTCAGATAGATCGTCTGGAACTTCAATTAA
>RGCF01000577.1 GCA_009919265.1 Bacteroidota bacterium
TTGCATTAGACCTCCAGAACTTGGAAGAAATGATCCAGCTACATTTGTTGGGGATGCGTCTAGTATACAAACGGTCGATGAGATATTCGCAAAGGCTAGCGAATACATAAATAATAACCCAGATGAATTTAGACCAGGAACTAAACGGAAAGACTATAAGATTAAACCTGCAGGACGCCTGGCTGCGCCTGCGCCAGTTGCTCCTAGTGCGCCTGCTAGCCAATCAATTGAAATACCAAGTGCGTTCAAAAGTTTATTAGGTAGTATGTCGGGTGGTCAAAATATTTTTGGTAATTAAACGTAGAATGGATGTAGGTACCGCTCTAGGAGGAAGTGGTCTATTTGTCTCGGTTGCAGGTATTATATATAGCGCAATCAACCATAAACACATACGATCTAATTGCTGTGGAAAAGTAATAGATTTCTCAATTGATATTGATTCAACTAGTGACAAAGAAGCCAAGGAAAAGGAGGCCAAAACAGGTAATACAAAAGATACGAAAGATACAAAAGATACAAAAGATACAAAAGATACAAATAAATCAGAGGAATATTCTATGTTTAGACTTAAACCTAGAATAGTTCCTCATATTGAATTCTGAATTTAGTCATATCCATTGCGATTTCGCATGGCCATTGCCTCCGCTTGGCGCATATCTTCATTAAATATATTTTGTGATCGGCTCCCTAGGGTCTCACTCACGAGGACTTGTTTCTCATCTTGTGAGTGCGAAACTGCTGAAAATTCATTTGTCTGATCCTCCTTCTGGGGTGTGTAATCAGGCTCTTCATACTGAACATCGCTATGACCACCACCTTTCACGTTGATTTTTGCCGCGGGAATCTCGTACGGGTTCATCTCCGTTACCTCACGCCCAGGTGTTGCCAAATTGGACAAGTCATTCTGGTGATGCTGTACATAGATTCCAGTTACAATCATAAAAACGGCTAGAGCCACAAACCGGTCGTATGTCACAGAGGCCAATATAACGACAACGGCGGCAATCCGTGTTGGGAGTGTGTCTAGAGAGTGACCTAGAAGGTTTGATA
>RGCF01000578.1 GCA_009919265.1 Bacteroidota bacterium
TAAACTTTTGCAAGTTCTTCTTTATTAGGACTAAATGCTAATACTTTTAGCAAACCATTACCTACGAATAGTTGTTTACTTTGACTGCTCTGGCTGTCATTCAAATTGATGTTCATGTGCTTGACCGCCATATCACTCACAACTTGATTAATATGGCAAGAGAAGCTGGGATTTATGAAGTGCTTTGGTGTCCAGAAAAAATTGGCATTGAAAGAGCATCAGATATGATTCCATATCTTGAGAAGGGAGTGGAAGCACTTAAATCTGACCCTGAACGATTCAAAGAGTTTAATCCTGAAAACGGATGGGGTAGTTATGAAGGGCTTTTATGGTTTGCTATAGACACATTAGTAACTTGCATGGGATACCCAAATGCTAGTGTATCAGCTCATCGATAATCCCCATTAGGGGTGCTCAGATTGTTTTTCCAGTTTTCACAATCTGAGCGTATAATAAATATGGAAATCAAACTCACTCCAAAACAATCTGAAAAACTTTATAAAGCACTCGTCCCTTTAGCAAAGAACGCTGATAGCGACCTTTATGAAATTATCAAAACGCTTGAATACGCAAATCATCCTGACCAAACGTATTGCGTGTACCCTTACATCAAAATGCAAACTGGCAAAGAGCTAGCTGAACAAAAAGGTGTATCATTCCCCTAACAAGGGCGGCAGATTTTTTTTCCAGTTTTCACAATCTGAGCGTATAATAAATATGAATTTCGAAGAAATGAAATGGGTTAATCCACCAGGTTTGCCAGAAGCTACCTTGGATAACTCAGACGACACAAACTTAGAAGTAATTCTATTAAACGATTTTACTTTGAAAGTTCTTGCGGGTGATTGCGGCTGTCTGTTAAACAGTTCTAGAAAGGTTCGAGTCCTTTATAGCCCTCCAAATGCTGGATTAGCTCAGTGATAGAGCAACCGCCTTGTAAGCGGTAGGTCAAGGGTTTGAGTCCCTTATCCAGCTCCAATTTCCCCTCACACAATCTTCAGATTGTTTTTCCAGGTTTCACAATCTGAGCGTATAATAGATATGAC
>RGCF01000579.1 GCA_009919265.1 Bacteroidota bacterium
GCTTCAGCTTCTTGGGCTGATCTTGGTTTCGATGGTGCACTTTCTGCATCTGTAGCATCACTTGGTGCTGATAGTACTGATGGTAGAATTGTTAAATTAACAATCGCTAAATCAGCAATCAGTACAGTAGCTGATTTCGAAGCAGTTTCTTCATTCCAAGTAAATGGTGTTCAATCAACTTTAGGTCAATTCAACTATGTATCAGGTAATAACGTAGTATTATTCGTTTCTACATCTCTTGCACAAAGAGCTGCTTTAGCTAACGCAGGTACTGCAACAGTTATCTACTCTGAGCAACCAGTTGCATATGACAGAGGTGATTTCGAAGACCAAACAGCAAACAGCGCAGGTAACACTGTAACTGCTTTGGATATTCCTGAAATTGATCTTGAATTAAAATCAGAGGCTATCGTTGCTAAGACTCGTAAGTTGAAAGCAGTATGGACTCCTGAATTAGCGCAAGACTTAAACGCTTACCATTCAATTGATGCAGAAGCTGAATTAACTTCTATGTTATCTGATTATATCTCTTTAGAGATTGATCTTGAAATCTTAGATATGTTAAAAGCTAACGCATTAACTACTGATTACTGGTCAGCAACAATCGGTGAAGAATACTTGAATAACGGACAAACAGGCCAAAGAGCTTGGGGTTCTTCAGTACCTTCTGGAGCTAACACTTACTATACTAAGAACACTTGGTATCAAACTTTAGGTGTTAAAATCAATAAGGTATCTAACAAGATTCACCAATTGACTTTAAGAGGTGGTGCTAACTTCTTAGTTGCATCTCCTGATGTATGTACTATCTTGGAATCAATTCCTGGATTTACAGTTAACGCTGAGAAAGATGCATTGCAATTCGCAGCTGGTGTAACTGCAATCGGTTCTATGAGCAACAGATACACTGTTTATAAGAATCCTTATATGACTTCTAACGAAATCTTATTAGGTTTCAGAGGTAATAACTTCTTAGAGACTGGTGCTGTTTACGCTCCATATGTACCATTGATTATGACT
>RGCF01000580.1 GCA_009919265.1 Bacteroidota bacterium
CCGCACGCCTTCCCCTGCTGCCAAAATCAAAATATTACTTATCATTCTTGATCCACCATTTTAGAATTTCAAGGAATTCAGAAAAGTCTCTCGCGATTCTAAATTGAATTAAGCTTCCCAAATGTTTGCTCTGCATACTGATATTTGCCTCCAGCATTCTGGGTCCCAGCAAAAGAATCGCCTCGTTGAGATCAGCATTTCTAGCTGCTAAGATATCGGAGATTCTGTCTCCTAAAATCAGCGAATGACTCGGTTGTAGCGCATGACTTCTAATGAGATCAATAATCATTCCGGGACTTGGTTTTCTACATGAACAATTATCGATTCGCAAAGGTAAGTAGTTGGCACTCGGATGATGAAAGCAAACTCGAAAATCGTCAATTAGTGAATCTTCTAGTAGACTTTGAAAGGTTGAAAAAACTTCTAATCTGAAATCTTCAAAGGGAATCACTGCCCGTGCCGCCAGAGTTTGATTGCTTACCACTCCAATAAATACATTTTCTCTTCTTTCTAGGGTCTGGGTTAGACTACGCAATCGCCGTCTAGCTTCCGCCAAACCTTCAAGAATGCCACCGGCGCCGATATCTGGCCACAGAACTCCGTCAGCATCAAGAAATATGCCTACTTTGGTATCACTCATTCGTAGAGTCGTTTCCTTTGTTTACATTCTGATATGCTCAAATCATACGTTAGGAGTTCGTTTTGGCCGTTAGATATTCATACCTAAGCCAACAATTTGCTAATTGCCCCGAATTGTGGGATCAATTACGTACTTTTGTTTCAACCGGAGACTTCACACTAGGAAAACCACTTCAAGAATTTGAGAGGAATTTTTCCTCTCTTATGAATATGCCTTATTCCGTTGGAGTGAATAGCGGAACAGATGCAATTAAAATCGCTCTCAAGGCGCTTGGGGTGAATCCTGGTGACGAGGTCATTACGGCAGCGAATACATTTGTGGCAACAGTTGGTGCTATTAATGAAATCGGAGCCATTCCAGTTTTTGTTGATGTGGATGAG
>RGCF01000059.1 GCA_009919265.1 Bacteroidota bacterium
AAAAAATGGATCCAAATTTAGTTATAGACATGGAAAAAATAATCAATTTAAATTTTCTTTATGATCTTGATGAGGGATTTAATCGATATGCTGGAAAACATCCAAATCTAATTTCCTTTGAAGATAGTTTTTCCATTTATGATTCATTTATCTGCTCATTAGAAAAACATTAATGCAGCATTCTTCGCATAAATCATCAGCCTTTTCAGGAGTAGTTTAAACATATGTTTATTTAAAGATGGCTTTTGGAATATTACCCACCATATTTGCCTAAGTTTAATTTTATCGGCTAGGTAGTTTGTTTTGCGGCTTCCTATTCGGCTGAGCTGGTCAGTGTGCAATCTGTAATCAAGAAGTACAGAATTCAAATTACTGATTCTTAGTTTTCTTGACGCTCGCATCCAAAGTTCATAGTCTTCTGCTCCGTCATACTTTGGATTGTAAAATAAGTTGTTCGAAATCATCGAAGTTCTTCGCATCACGACAGTCGAGTGAAAGAGCGGATTTTTTTCACAAATATATGATTGCATTACATCTGGGTCGTTTGGTCTCGAACCCACTGAACCGACAAGTGCATAGGGATCATGGACATCTCCTATAAACATTATTGCTGATCCTAGAATGTCGATTTCCGGATTTGACTCTAGGAAATCGATTTGTTCGCGGATTCGGTTTGGTTTGCAAATATCATCGTAATCCATCCGGGCCAAATATTCGGATTTTGAATAACTTATTCCATAATTTAAGGCGCGACTCAACCCGCAACCTGCAGCAACCCTTACATACTTAAGCCTCGGATGATTTGACCAAATTTCTTGAGATAAACCTATCTCTGAATTATCCAAAAAAAGAATTTCAAGGTTTCCATAAGTTTGCTGGCTTAGGCTCGTCAAAGCATCTTGTAGATATGGATTATCTTTGTGAACTGGGAAAAGTACACTGACGCTTGGTTCTGATTTCATAGGTAATCCAATCATTTTCTACAGCATATATTGCGGTTCAATCAAGTAATATCTCCAGTATGCCACTACATTTCGGCCGGATCTGTCCCCCCGTAAGAGCTGCTGTGGTACTTGACGCCAGTCACAAGAATTGGATTTTGGAAGCAATTCCCCTCCACGCTTCTCGAGCAATCAACGAAGATGTGAAGTTGATTTGGAAGTATTCCTCACGCAGAGAGATGCTTATTCCTCGGGTTTTCGCGAGCCTCTTCCGACGAAAATCGTATCCGATTACCCTGTATATGAATCATAAGCTTTTCTTGAAATATGGATCATCACCCGAAAAGTCCGGGCACAATCATTTGTGGGTGACTCACTTTGAAGACAATGAAAATTTTACAACCGATGAAATAGAAAAACTCAAACTTGTTAATCGATTTATTGTTCATAATCATTTAGTTAAAACCAAAATTCATAGTTTTGGAATCCCTGTTGGGAAAATTTTTGTTGGCGTGGGTGGAGTGGATAGGGAACTCTTCTTTCCTTCAGAAAATCCCCCTACAGATGATTACATTTTGATTGTGGGCGACTGCAAACCTAGAAAACGTCCAGAGTTGGTCGAAGAAATAATAGCTTCTAGTCCGGAACTGAATTTTGTAATACATGGCAAGAATTGGGAATCTATGATCTTCACTAGTCGGCCGGTGCCCGTTAATTTAAAGTTACTACCGTTCAAACTAGGCGATGCACCAGAGCTAATGAGGAATGCTTCCGCGCTACTTAGTTTGTCCGAGTTAGAAGGAGGGCCATTTCCCGTAATTGAGGCTTTAGTGTCAGGGACGCCTGTTATTGCAACTGAAACAGGAATTGCCCCTGATATTCTCACAACACAGAACGGGTATCTACTCTCAAAGAATCCGGAAATAGAAGAAATAAGAAGTGCTATTACATACTGTATGGAATTAAAAAAATCTAAGTACTCATCGGATTTATTGGCAGGAAAGTATGAATGGAGCGAGTTGGGACATTTGTTGTTTGATCAAAACATTGAGATGGGTAACTAGACCATGCGGACTCCAATTCTCGTGATGGCATACAACCGTCCCTTAACCACGAAGCGATTAATCGACACAATCGAAGGCTTGCCGCGAAGAAATATTTTAGTTTCTGTGGATGGAGCAAAATTAGAACATGCTGTTGCTAGGCAACAAACTATGGATATCTTTGCAAAATGGTCTAATGAATCAGTGCACGAAATTTCTATCATCGATAGACCATCAAATTTAGGGCTTTATGACCATTTTATGCTTGCGCTTGAAAATTTTTTTACTCTTTACCCTGTGGGAATCGTGCTCGAAGACGACATTGAATTCTCGCCGACTTTTGTGGAATTTGTTGATAATCAAACCAAGATTCTCGAGGATGAAGTTTGGTCAATCTGTGGAAATAATCCCTTACCAAATCACGATCTGATGGATGCACGTTACTCAAAAGTTTCTTTTCACAAAACCAATATTCACACTATTTCAGGATGGGCCGCATCTCGCAACAGTTACGAAACTTTCAAGGAATTCGCTTCGGGATCTAAGAATTCGATTAACGCGATCGAAGCGATTAGAAATTTTGTGGGGAAGGTATCGAGTGATCCGCTTCTAAAATTAGGCTTATTTACAGTTTGGCAACGCAAGTTAGAGCGTGCGCTTAGAAAAGATTCGCTTGGCTCATGGGATAACTGGTGGGAAATCGCAGCTTGGAGTTCGGGTCGGCCAAGTTTGATACCTGAGTTCAGTTTATCTCGAGAATCTCTGGATCAATCCGAGGGTCAGGCGCATCGCCATGTTTTCTCTGGCGTTAATTGGTCTCATGATCGAGTCAAATCTGTAACTATTCTTGATCAAATTTCTCCTGTACACCGCCAATTTGATATTTCACTTCTAGAAATTTGGGGGGTCCGCCGAAAGTACTGTTGGATTTATTCGAAAAGGATTTACTCTCAATATCGAACACTTTCAAAATGTTTCGAGCAAGTCAATGCATAACCACTCGATAGTCAGCTTAAGTGGTGGATTGGGAAATCAACTTTTCCAATATTCGTATTCAAAATATCTTGCAAAGAATTTAAATCAGCCTGTATTTCTTGATGTGAGCTGGTATCGGTTTAATCAATCGAGTGAGGGTAGAAGACTATTTTTGACTGACTTGGTTGCGAGTGGCCTCAATTTAACAGATACATCAAATTTAATTGAGCGAGGATTTTTGAGAGCCACTAGCTCCTTAAGAGGTCAAAACGCTTACCGCAGTCACCTCAATTACATTGCAAAAGGTATGACTGGATTACAGTTCATAAATGACGAGCCTTTAATCAAGAATGTCTCGAAAGATTCTTACTACCAGGGAAGTTTTTCTCTTCCCCATTATTGGACTAGTGCCTCCATTAGCTTGAGAGATGAGCTATCAAATTGTTTAGAAGGTTACGCAAATAGAATTCAGAGGTCATTTACACAAGAGCATGACTTAAATATCCATGTTCGTAGAGGAGATTATGTTACAAGTCCAAAAACTCGATCATTCCATGGATATTGTTCTACTAATTTCTACCTTGAGTCTGTTGAAAAACTTATATCTGAATTTAGCACAATAAAAAGTATTCAAATTTTTTCGGATTCGGATGAGTTTGCTCAGAAGCTTAGGATAAGTTTACAAACATTTTCTAAAGCGATTTCAGTAAATAATCGAAACGATTCATTGCTGGCTCTTCGGGACTTGTCGAACTCCAAGTTTCTTATTGGATCTAATTCAACGTTTTCATGGTGGGCTCATGCTCTTGGTTCTCACCAACTCTCCTATTTCCCAAGCAAATGGCTAATGGGTGTGGCTGATTCTTTAGTAACATCAGAAAATTTTATTGGACCTGTTGTACTGGTCAATGAAGCGCTCCAAGATGGGGATGAATCTTGAAAATTTTATACGTTCACCATGTCCGTGAGCTTCACAATGAAAATGTATATCTGAATGACGACTACGATGAAGCAAATTTGGCTTTGTATGGTGCTCAGGAAATGGATACTTGGGCAGGGGTTAGGATGCTTAGCAATGATCATCAGGTATACCGCTTAGAAATATGTATCAATTCAAATCGAGCTAGGCTTCTTGATCCTTCACAAAGAACTCTACGAGAATTTGATATCTCGCATAAATCTATAGACGTAAATTATATTAAAACATTACTAAAGTATTTAGACCCTTCCATAGCCCAATTTGCCTACAAATCTTTTAAGAGTCTATTTCAAAATATATTTGAAAATTATTCGTTTGACGTTTGGTGGGTCGATACCCAATTTTATGCTGGGGTAATACCTCGAGAAATTAAAAGTATCACTCGATCGGTAAATTTTGAGCCTTTCCACGTTCTGGGTGAAGATCAATCGCCTTATCGATTCATCAAATCTATTTTAAAGATATGGAGCGAAGTGCTTGTATCACGCCATACCGTTTTTATGTCTATTTCTCCGTTAGATTCGAGAAGATATTCGCGACTGGGATTAAAGCAGATACCTTACTTGCCGTTAAGACAACTCATCTATTTGCCAAGCAAACAAAATGAGGAAATCCAAAAAGGCAAGTATTTTTGCTTCGCAGGAAGCACCTACGATGTTAGACATAATTATCGAAATCTACTTTTTATAGTGAATGTTTTGGCTCCGAGACTTGCCGTGCAATTACCAGAATACAACATTTTGATCTTTGGAAATCGGTTGCCGAAGCAAATGAAACTCCCTACAAACGTTAAATATATGGGATTTAGCAAGGATTTACATGAATTTTTAATTCACTCAACTGCTGTAGTAATACCTTACAGTGGTGGTGCCGGCATGCAAAGTAAATTGTTTGTGCCTCTTAAATTAGGTGCTTTGGTTATTGCCAATCCTAAGAATTTTGCTGGGTACGAGTTTGTACAAAATATTCATTATCTTGCCGCAACGAATCCTGATGAATTTGTTAAACAAATTATTCGAAGTGCAAACAAACCCGTTGAGGAAATGTTGGAAATTGGAATTAATGCCCGCATCAAGTCAGATGAGCTTTTCAAGGTGTCTGAGTTCACTAAAATAATTAACCAAGCTTTTTTGACTGCTCTAGATAATTGAAAGATTCTGCCTTAACTGAATTGAGCTGTTTTCATACTCGGTAGGGACTAAAATAGCAGTCAGGCCAGTGTAGGCAACTAGTTTATACTCACAGTTATTTTCAAGATATGCCAAAGCTTCGGATCTTTCTACCCAGGGAAATTGCCAAGTTTCAATCATAATTACACGGGGGCGTTGATTGATGAAATCAATGGTCTTTAGAACGTCTAGCTCATTTCCCTCTACATCAATATTTATCAAGAATGGATCTATGCTAGAGAGTTTTGTGGGTAATAATTCTGAAAGTCGTACGGTTTCAACAGTCACTTCCTCACTTCTTAAGCCACGGCTCTTGTGAAAATCACCAATTTTCTTGTTTGAAGTTGAAAGCAATGGATTATCAAAAATTTGAAAAGTGATTGGATTAACCTGTTTTGCAACTACTGCTCGGATAAGTTGATCTCTTCGGCGGAAGATTTTCCAAAGGGGACCATAATGAGGAATTGGTTCAATCGCTATTCCGGTCCACCCGCGCCTGTAGCTGAAGTAGGTGTTATTGCCAAATATTGGGTGAGATGCTCCGACATCGATGAATCTACCTTTCAACTCTGGCAAAAGACTCGCCGCAACAGCGTCTTCTCCCGTTTCTCCCCAAAAGTATTTACCGTTTCTATTCTTGAATGCACTCGCAAGACTCCGCACGGCTTTCATTCTTCAGTTATTTTCATCAGGTAATTTCCGTATTCACTTTCGCGGTATTTATCAACTATTTCGCTCAGCATTTCGTGTGAAATCCAACCATTTCGCCATGCAATCTCTTCTATACACCCTATTTTCAAACCTTGTTTTTCTTCAATCACACGTACATAACTTGAGGCATCGCACATTGAGTTTACAGTTCCACAGTCAAACCAAGTTGTGCCTCGTGGCAAAATGTTCAACTTGAGGGAGTTGTCTTTTTGGTAAGTCTCAATTAGTGAGGTGATTTCGAACTCTCCTCTATCGCTTTTGGTTAATTTTTCTGCTCTGCTCGTGACTGATGAGTCGAAGAAGTACATTCCGGGGATAGCTAACTTAGATTTCGATTCTAGGGGTTTCTCAACAATTTCAATAATCATGCCGTCGGAATTGATTTCAACTACGCCGTACTGACTTGGATCATCAACCTTAATCGCGAAGATTTGCGCACCACTGATTGTCTTCATTTGCTCAAGACTCGTTCCGAATCCAGGTCCGTAGAAAATATTATCGCCAAGCACCAACATAACTGGTTGGTTCATGATGAATTCTCTGCAAATTAGAAAGGCTTGGGATATACCCTCAGGTTTTTCTTGAACAAAATACGTAATTGAAATTCCAAAGTTGCTTCCGTTTCCCAATAGAGACTCAAAGAACGGTTGCTGATCTGCTTTAGTGACGATTGCGATTTCACGAACTCCAGCCAACATGAGCACTGAAAGCGAATAGAATATTAATGGCTTGTCGTAAATTGGAAGTAGTTGTTTAGAAATTAAATTTGTTAGTGGTTTTAAACGAGTACCATTACCACCTGCCAGTAGGATTCCCTTCACAGACTCAATCGTATTGCATGGCACCCGAATGTGAGGTAGGCGTGAAATTACTTGTTACCGGTGGCGCAGGTTTCATAGGAACAAATTTTGTTAAAAAAGTCTTGAACGGGACCTATAAAAATATCTCCAAGCTAGTTGTACTTGACGCATTAACTTACGCGGGAGCTATATCTAATTTTTCGAAGAATGAACTTGCGGGCTTCGAATTTCATAAGGGTGATATTCGAGATTCAGGTCTAGTCAACAAGATAGTGCCTAACGTAGATACAATTATTAATTTTGCAGCTGAATCTCATGTTGATCGTTCCATTCAGGGTTCGGATACATTCGTGGACACAAATGTGTTAGGGGTCAACGTTCTCTTAAATGCCTCTTTAAGGCATAAGGTTGAAAGATATTTTCAAGTTTCGACTGATGAAGTTTATGGCAGCATCGATAGCGGGTCATGGGATGAGACTTGTGCACTTCATCCAAATTCGCCATATTCCGCCACGAAAGCCAGTGCAGATTTACTAATTCTTGCATTTAATAAAACATATGGTCTCAATACTGTCATAAGCAGGTGTTCCAATAATTTTGGTCCTTATCAGCATCCTGAGAAATTGATTCCAAAGCTTATTACAAGTGCAATTATCGGTGATGACCTTCCAATTTATGGGGACGGCCTGAATATTCGGGACTGGCTCTACGTTGAGGACCATTGTGACGCATTGAATGGTTTACTATTAAATGGGCAGCCGGGTGAAATTTATAACGTTGGTGGTGGTACAGAGCTCACGAATCTCGAGGTAGTCCACTCAGTATTGAACCATTTCCCAAATTCAAATTCGCAAATCAAATATGTACAAGATCGATTAGGCCACGATCAACGATACTCGGTAGCTGTGACAAAGATTTCTAATCTTATTGATTTTAGACCTTCTCGAAGTTTTGAGAACTTCATCAGTTCAACCATAAAATGGTATCTTGATAATGAATCTTGGTGGAAGTCTCGAAAATAATTACGAGTGGAATTTGATTAAATTTGAAATTTGATACTTCAAATAGAATTTAATCCCTTTCAAAAATCTTACAAAAGTTCTTAGGATTGAACGAAACGGAAATATTCCATAACTAAAAGCGCCAACCAAATAGGAATTGCATTTTCCTTTGATCAGACTCTCTCCGGTCCGGTTACGTACTTGCCAAATGGGCCAGGACGCAAAAGCGATACAGCTTGGTAGTACAATAGTTTGGGAATTCTTCATAACTGGGTGTTCATTTTTAAGTGACTTTAACTGAAAATTTTTGTATAGGACAGAAAAAACAGATTGGTCATGGCGATGTTCAAGGAAATTATCGCTCTCATCTTCAATCTCATCATCTAGATTGCCGAAGTTATTCAATATGCTCATTTCTAACCAATTAGAAATGAAGTCACGGCTGAATTTACAATTTTTTATAAATATTGTGGTCGCCTCAACTTGAGGATTAGTTTGGTCCTTTACGTCATTCAATATATTCAAAACTTTCTTTTTTGAAAATCTCTCTTCGGGGTGAGAGGTTGAAAATGCCAAAATATTTTGTTTTCGGGCGATGTCCAAAAAATTATGCATCCTTTTTGAAGAGAAATAGTTGTCTACATATTCGCAACCTGCGTCCATGTAAGTAATGAACTCGTAATCTCCCCAATAACCCTCTAAGGCTAATTTTAAGATGACGGGCTTCCAAACCCAATATCCAAATCCGCGATTTTGCGAAACCATAAAATTGAGCAATTCATCGCCAACTTGGCCGGATTTGAGAAGCATCTCTTTGTTTACCACAACGACTTCAGTAAACACCTCTGAATTAATTGTCTGACTTCTTAATCTATTCCCGGCACTTTTCATCGATTCCGCGCCGTCTGCAAAGGTAATCATTAAGCTTGACATAGACGATTAAACTTTATTATTCGCTTGAACTTGAACTAAAGCACTCTTTCTCAAGTTTTTTTCACGTAACCTGCGATTAGTTTTACTCCAGATTTTCTGTCGCAAAGTTCTTTTTCTGCGTGCATTTCCAAGTGACATTGGTGAAGCGAAATTTATCGGTGAGAATCCAACCGAATATCCTCTCTTCGCAGCACGCACACACAAATCGTGATCGTCATTTCCTTGATAAAAAGCATGGACATTGAACCCGCCAAGTTCTAGATATATATCCCTCTTAAGTGCTAACGGCCCCCTGTTTATGGTCTCGCACTTCCAAACCGTATCTAGGTTGTTCTTCAAGGTTTCAGTGTAAATATTGTCGCCTTCGTAAGGTAGCAATTCGATAAATTCACTCATCCAACCCGCGCTCGTGTAGTTCGATTCCAATTTTGGGAATACCTTGTCAAGTTTGCTTTCACTTGACTCCTGACGTGGAATATCCACACGAATCTCGAGAATCGATTCTGGGGTTTTTAAGTGCTTTAAAATCTTGAATTTAATTCGCTTAAAGATTCTAAATCTTAAAATTTGGTCCGATATGTCAGTACCGGTTTTTGCAAATCCAATATCTTGAATTAAGCTCAATGCGTGTCCCGCACGTGCAGAAACGGCGAATAATTTTTCATCTTTAGACAGAACATCCCTCAGCCTACGGTCAAATCCTTTTTCCTTAATCAGCATATCTGCTTGGATTTCAATTACGATTGGAGCAGCGGCCTTGCGAATCCCAAAATCGTCACATCGAGTTTCAAACCACGCATAGCGATTTCTATAATATTGAATCGCATATTTTTCTTTTGATTTATTTTTGTCTAACATTGAAATAAAATTTACAATTTCGGTTTTGGTTGAGTCATTACTCGCATCATCAATGACGATCATTTCAAATTTTAACTCTGCACAATTAACGATGGCTTGTAAGTGTTGGTTTATCACTGCCTCCTGATTAAAAACCGGCACAATGATAGAAACTTCAGGTTGATGTCCATCAAGTTTGTTAATGTTTATTAATTCAATTGCATTTTTTTCCGAGAGTACAACGTTGATCACCTAAGCCTCCTCAGTCAATCCAGGCTCGTGCAGTATAGTGCTGCCATGACAAAGATACTTGTGGCGGGTGGTGGTGGATTTATCGGTGGGCACTTAGTCAAGCAACTCATTGGTGAAGGAAATCAAGTGATTTCTGTTGATCAAAAACCTTTAAGTGATTGGTACCAAGTTCATTCATCGGCTGAAAATCTTGTTGGCGACTTGCAAAATTTGGACGTTTGTCTGAGTGTTAGTAAAGGTGTTGAGCAAATTTACAATCTCGCTGCTGATATGGGGGGGATGGGATTTATCGAACTCCATAAGGCCGAATGTATGTTGTCCGTCTTGATTAACACACACCTACTGGTTGCTGCCCGTAAAAATGAAGTGCAAAAGTTTTTCTTTTCTTCATCTGCATGTGTTTACGAACAATCGAAGCAAAGCACGTCCGAAATTTCAGGGTTGAAGGAAGAAGATGCTTATCCTGCAATGCCTGAAGATGGATATGGTTGGGAGAAACTATTTTCAGAGAGAATGTGCCGACACTTTCATGAAGATTTCGGTATTTCAACTCGCGTAGCAAGGTATCACAACGTTTATGGTCCAAATGGCACATATATGGGTGGCCGCGAAAAGGCTCCCGCTGCACTGGCTAGGAAGGTTGCTAATGCCGTGATAACAGGCAATCGCGAGATTGAGGTTTGGGGTGATGGTGAACAGACTCGAAGTTTTACTTATATTACAGACTGCATCCAGGGCACTCGCAAGCTGATGGATAGCGATTTCCTTTCTCCGTTGAATATTGGGAGCTCAGAAATGGTGAGCATAAATGGCCTTATAAATATTCTCGAAGAGATTGCAGGAATAAAGATTGAACGTAAATATAATCTCGATGCACCGCAAGGCGTACGAGGTCGCAATAGTGACAATACGTTGGTAAATCAGGTCTTGAATTGGGAGCCTTCGATTGGGCTAAAGGAAGGCATGTCTCAGACTTACCGTTGGGTTTACGATCAACTGAGGGTTTGCTAATTTGTAATTATTAAACATTTCTTAAGGGAGACTCAAAATAATCCAATTCTGGACTATACACTTCCTTACTCACCCAGATATCCCAAGCAAAATTAAAATTTATTAGTGGGTAATAAAATTTTGCGAGCTGAGCTCTGGTTTCGTATAACAACTGGAAGCTTCGGTCTCCGACTGTATGGGTTTGGAATATCAAAACAGAAGGACGCTTGTTTGAGCTACAAACCTGACCAAGAATTTCGTATTCTGCGCCTTCACAATTCATAACCAACGTGAAAGCATCCGGATCAAGTCTCCGAAGTAATGTGCTAAAAGAAACAGAGGGTACAACTCGTGTTCCTATCTGTGGTTCATTCTCATCTATTGTTCTTTGAGTTTCTTTAGTAAAGGTGTGGTCGCCTGCAATAGCGAGTGTCACTGCTCCATTTGACTCAAAAACTGCTTCATTAAATATTTGAATCTTGGGACTGATACTAATTAAACCTTCACTAAACTCCCGAACTGGTTCGTAAATATGAATACTGTTTATTGACGGTACATTGTTTAACAATTTCCGAACTAGATTTCCGTTAAATCCACCAACTACAACAACTTGCGCGAAATAAAGCGAAGGATTCATTATTGGCCAATCGTTTGGTGCTAAATGACGCATCAGGCGTTGCCCACGGAAAATCTCATACAAGTCAGCCAAAGATCTTTTTATTGAGGTTTCTACAAACGGATTATTTGAAGCTTCAAGATTTTCAAGCATTCGGCGCATGATAATAACCAAGTAATTACCAATCTTATGCTTGATTTGAATTATCAATTTCATCTGCCCATCTTACGGCACTGGAGAATGAATTAAGTAGGGAAAAATCGCAAATCAATCACCCTTCGGCTTAGACTCTTCGTCATGGAGGAATGTCAATGAGTCGAAAGGTATCAGTAGTTGGTGCAACTGGATTTATTGGTTCATACCTTGTCCGGCATTTAACAAATCAGCACGATTTTGAGATCGAAGAATTCAATTCATTTCGACCTGTGCTGGAAAATGGGCAACTTAATCTAGGAATAAATCACGCTAATTCCGTCATTTGGGCGGCGTCCCAGACTAGTCCGAGTGAATGCACTGAGCAATTAGCTGAACAGGAGTTAATGCATTGGATAGATTTTTTAGATTCTTTTCAAGAATCTCAAGATTTGAATCATGCATACATAATTTTTTTGAGCTCTGGGGGTTGTATCTATACCGATGATAAATCACATTTTGACGAGAGCGACGCATCGAATGGCGTAAATTTGTATGGTCAATTGAAGAGCAAAATGGAACGCGCATTAGTTCGATCAAACATTAATCATTGCATATTGAGGCTCGCGAATGTTTATGGCTCGAATCCGAATCTAGGACTTGGGAATGGAGTTATTTCAAGCTGGTACAAGAATATAAGGGAAAAGAGGCGAATAGAGGTCTATGGATCACTCGAACACGCGAGGGATTACGTACATATTGAAGATGTACTAAGTGCAATAGAATTGTGTATTCTGCGTGAGCCTACAGGGATATTCAACATAGGTTCAGGTGTTACCACAACTCTTAGAGAATTAATTGAAATGTTCCAGCATAATGTGAGTGAACAACTAGAGTATGATTTGGTTGCTGCTAGAACAACAGACAGATTAACTTATGGGTTGAATTGCGAGAAATCGTTAAATCATTTCAGTTGGCAATCAAGTAAAGTTTTAAATCAATCAATCACAGAATTACTAAATTTTCGCTTTTAAAAAGTTCTTAGAAACACTGCCAGTTTGGACTTCGTGCGGTGCCATCTATTAAGTCCAAATCAAATTGGACCATTCGCTCCACCATTTCCACAAAAGAAGTTGTTGCCTCCCAGTCCAATATTCGCTTTGCCTTAGAGCTGTCTCCCTTCAAACTCATGATTTCAGCCGGTCTTTGTTGGGAGTCGTCGATTTTTACTCTTTCTTCCCAGTTGTATATGCCCACGTATTCAAAAGCGGTTTTTAGGAATTGCGAAATTGAGTGACTAACACCAGTTGCCAAGACAAAATCATCTGGTTTAGGTGCTGAATTGATTTTGATCATGCCGTCTACATAATCCGGTGCCCATCCCCAATCTCGAGAAATTTCCGTACTAGAAACGGAAAATGTATCTGACTCCTTTCGTGCAATACTCGCTACATTCATTGAAATTTTCCGTGACAAGAAATTTGGATTCCGAAGAGGGGACTCATGATTAAATAGAATTCCACTGGAAGCGTGGAGTCCATAGGACTCTCGATAATTTACAACAAGATGATGCGCCGACACTTTGCTTACTCCATATGGTGATCTCGGATGAAATGAGGTCATTTCTGTCTGTGGTGACTCAATTGCAATTCCGAACATTTCACTACTTGAAGCTTGATAAAACCTAGTTTCAAGCAGATTTGACTCACGAAGTACTTCTAACCAATTGAGAGTCTGCATCAAATTAACTTCCATAGTTTCGGTAACCGCATTCCAGGAATTAGCAACCGAACTCTTTGCACTCAAGTTGTAGATGTATTTAGGTTTTTTCGAAAGTACTATTTGTTTCAGTACTCCGCGATCATGACTGTCTAAGACAATTATTTCAACATTTGGATTATATTGATGAAGAACCCCTTCTTGATTTTTGTCTTTGACGATACCAATTACGTGTATTCCATGATCAATTAGTTTCTTGCCCAGAATTCGACCATCTTGCCCACAGGCACCCGTAATGATTGCTACGTGACCGAGATGAGGATTTTTCAATCTAAGTACTTCTTCCGAGTAGGGGACCGTGGGATAAAGTTAATTAATATATTGATAGCTGTAATCAAAGAATTGTAATTGCAAAAGTAGTGATTTGGCTATTTTTTGTACTTAGACCTGAAGTATGAGGAATTTCGACGTCTTTAATTCTCAAGTGCATCTAGAGTCCGAGAATAAAGTGCTTCGGCACCGGAAATACTCAGATGCCCTGTGTCAAAGTAAAGCCATTTGCCACCTTTATATCGGGAACATCTTCGCTCGCGTTTACAACTCAGACTTCTTCAGTGAGTGCCCACGAAATTTAAGTGTTTGGGCTGAAAGATGGAGATAGTCGTTCCGTGGTGAGGGATTTAGTATCTAGTCCAATACAACAACAGCGCTTGGCGTTGAGAGATGCACAGCAACGATCCCTGATTGATTATCATTTGTGGATTGGTCTACCCACTCGATATTCACATCTGCAAGTGCGGTCAGAATCTCTTCCTTAAACCATGAATCTGCAAGCTGATTTTTATCTGCGATAACAATCTTTTCGATTACAGCTAGTGGAGTTCCATCTTGTGAAGGGTGATCTGCTGATAACCATTGAATGAAGAATGGAAATTCGCGAGTATCGGCAATCTCCATAACTCCGATTTGCTTCCACTTTAAATCTGAGCCATCTGGTCTGGTGCGGTGAGCTTCAACTGCATCGCGACCAAACTTTGCTTCGATTGGCGCAATATCTTTTGTTGAGAATACCCAGGTGAACCAACCGCCGCCCTCGTTGGCTTTCTTTGAAACTGCTTTGCCCCAAGGTGTTTGTTCTGTTGCTGGGTGATCCAGTGGACAGACCACCTCAATATATTGACCATTCTTAAGGGCACATGTGAAATTTCGAGTGCCAAATCTTGGATGAATACCACCATCGACAAAGGCACTGCCAATGAGGGATCCAAGGCGTTGGACTGTGTCAGCAAGTTGTTCATGAGTAGTTACATACGAAACATGGTCTAAACGCATGGAGGAATTCTGCACCATGTTTGCTGGTGGTTCTTACCATCTGAGTAATGCGCATTCAGTGCCTATTTGCGGGCCAATTCACACATCAGCGCTTCGCAGATCAACAATGGTGCTGAATTTTGAGTCAATTGGCTACGAGTTTTGAGGATTGCGTCAATCTTCAGGGTTGTTGATTTAGCGGTGGAACCCGAAGCTAGTTGGTTAACTTCATGTTGAAGATCCGAATTAATGAGTGATTCGGGGGATTCACTTTGGACGAGTAAAACATCTCGGTAAAAGGTGGCTAAGTCCAGCAGGGCCGCATCAATGGAATCCCGGACGAATCGGGTAGCTCTGGCCTTCTGTTCTTTCTCTAACTCTTTAATTGCTTTTGATGCTCCGCTTGCCATTCCTTGTCCCGTGGCTCCTTTTCCATACGCCTCTTGTAATTGTTGGATCTCTTCTTCGTCGCGAATCTCAGATTTCGTTTCTGCTTCTTTGGTGGCTAGGTCAACAAGAGATTGAGCAGCTTGAAGGGCTGAAGCAAGGGAGTTAAGTTGCATGGGAATCTGCATAATGATTTTGCGATTTCTCTGTACAGATTCATTCGTTGCAAAGTATCTCGCTCTGCCAATATGCCCTTGAGTTACTCGAGCAGCTAGTTGAGCAAGGTTGGGTTCTATTCGGTCGTTGGAGATAAGAATGTTTGCAACCGATTGTGCTGAGGGTGTCCGCAGTTGAAGGTGACGACAACGTGAACGAATAGTTGGCAATACATCATGCAAAGTAGGAGCACAAAGCAACCAAACCGTGCGAGATCCTGGTTCTTCAATTGCCTTTAGTAGCGCGTTTGCCGCAGATTCGGTAAGGCGGTCTGCGTCTTCCATAACAACTACTCGCCAACCACCAAGAGATGGAGCCCATGCAACTCGGGTAAGAAGTTCGCGAATTTCTTCGACTTTGATGGATAAACCTTCGGTTCGAATGATTTCTACATCAGGATGTGCGCCTGAAAGTGCCGATAAGCAATCACTACAAATACCGCACCCAGATTCTTTACAGATCAAGGCCTGTGCGAATGCAACAGCAGCGGTGGATCGACCTGACCCTGGAGGCCCTGTAAAGAGCCAAGAATGGGTCATTTCCTGGGTTTCTGCGCCTAATCGAGAGGCTTCGACTGCGCTCTTAAGGGTGCCGATAATGTGGTCTTGCCCGATTAAATTGTCGTAGACGGACATTTAAAGAATCTCATTTACGCGAGCAATGATTTGGTGATGAATTTCATCAACTGATTGCATTCCGTTGATAACGAAATATCTTTCAGGATCCAGCATGGCGATCTGTAAAAATTCTTGGCGAACGCGCTCATGAAAATCTAGAGGTTGGGATTCAAGTCGATCTTTTGATTGCAATCGGTTTAAACCAACTTCAGCAGGAATATCAATCAAGATGGTAAGAGTTGGATAAAGAGATTCGGTTGCCCAGCGTGATATGCGAGCAACTTCTGAAGGATTAAGCACTCTGCCCGCTCCTTGGTATGCAGCGGATGAATCGAAATATCTGTCGGTGATAACAACCTCTCCGCGTTCTAGCGCTGGGCGTATCACTTGATACACATGATGAGCCCGGTCTGCTGCAAAGATGAGTGCTTCAGCACGTGGGGATATATCTCCGGTTTGGTGACCAAGCAGAATATGACGAAGTTCTTTACCTAAATCACTTCCCCCTGGTTCATGAGTAAGTACAACTTTCTTTCCTTGCTCTTCTAACCATTTTGCAAGAAGCTTTGAT
>RGCF01000581.1 GCA_009919265.1 Bacteroidota bacterium
GTACACAAATCATCGTAGGTGCAGCAGCACTTTTTACGTATGAGGCAGGTCCACTACCAGAAGCAGGTGCTCTTCCAGGGTACTCTGCAGGTACATCTTACAAGGAAACCCTTTCTTCAGAGGAAGGATTCCGTAACGTAGGTTATACAATGAATGGTTTGGAACTACAGTTCCAACCAGACTTCGGTGAAGTTGCTGTTGATCAGGTTCTTGACGTTGCCAAGTTGTTTAAGCAAGGCATGCAGGTTAATCTCAACACAACATTTGCTGAGGCAACATTGGAAAATCTTTTGTTTGCACTTGCAAGCAAAGATGAAAATCTTGAGAATGTAAGCGGTAATCTAACGCTAAATCTTTCAGCAGGCGATATTGGCGAATGTCCAGTAGAGCGTGGTTTGGTTGCAGTAGGTCCAGGAACTGGCGACTGCGTAAATTCAGACTCTGTAGAAAGAATTTATGTTGCATACCGTGCACTTTCAATCGAGAGTGTAACTGTAGGTGCAAAGCGTGATGAAGCAACAATGTTTGAAGTTTCATTCCGTTTGCTACCAAACGATAACGCATCGTACGGTAAAATCGTAGATCGTAATATATAATACAACTTAATAAGATTAGCCCAGTCATATTTGAAAAGGCTGGGCTTTTCTATTTGATATAATAGTTAAATGCCTACAGAAATATATAAAAGCGCTGTTGTTGAATTAATAGATGGCACAGAATTATATATAACTCCATTAAAAATAAAATTTTTAAAATTATTTTTAGATGAGTTTGAAAATGTTAAGGCTGCAAAAAATGATGATGATGCAATAAGCGCACTAGCAAAATGTACGGTAATTGCAATGAGACAATATTATCCATTAATAAAGACACAACAAGAATTAGAAGATAATATAGATATGCCTACAATATATAGGATATTAGATTTTGCTGCTGGAATTAAAATTAATGAAAAGTCAGAAGATACAGTAAAACAACAGGCTACAGATAGTGGAAAAAGTTGGGACGAATTAGATCTT
>RGCF01000582.1 GCA_009919265.1 Bacteroidota bacterium
CCATCAGCAGCAGTAACAGTAACAGTCAAGGTGTTCTCACCAGGCTGAAGATCAGCGCCACCTTCGATTTCGTAGGTTGCACCTTCGTCTGTAGTAACTACTACAACCTCAACTGAAGTGGTGCCAAGTTCAAGCTCGACGTAGTCGCCAGAATCAACTGGGTTTCCGTTTACTGTGAACTCGGACAACGTAGTGTCGCTACTTGGCTTGACGATAACAGTAACTGTGTATTCAGCAACTGTTTCACCGTCTTCAGCTGTAACCGTAACAACAATCGTGTTCTCACCAGGCTGAAGATCAGTTCCACCAACAACCACAACTGTCGCATTAGCGTCAGTCGGAGTAGCAACAACATCAACCTCAGTAGTTCCATACTCAACTTCAACAGTCGCACCATCTTCAACATCAACACCATTTACCTGGAACGTTGACAGAGTCGCATCGTTGTTCAACGGAACATTCAAAGTAACGGTGTAATCAGCAGTAGTCTCACCATCAGCAGCAGTAACCGAAACAGTCAAAACGTTCTGTCCAGCCTCAAGACCAGTGTCACCAGTCACAACAAAAGTCGCATCCGGGTCAGTGGTCTCAACAGTAACCTCAACCGAAGTAGTCAAAGGAGGAAGATCAAGCGAACCGCCATCCTCAACATCTTCACCATTTACCTGGAAAGTAGCCAAAGTAACATCATTACCAAGCGGAACATTCAAGGTGACCACATAATCAGTTGCACTCACACCGTCAGCAGCAGTAACAGTAACAATCAATAGGTTTTCACCAACAGAAAGCTCCGTAGCACCATTAATCTCAACAGTCGCATCAGGATCAGTAGCCTCAGCAGTTACCTCAACCTCAGTGGTGTATGCAGGAAGGTCAATAACAGCACCATCCTCAACATCCTCACCATTCACCTGGAAAGAAGCCAAGCTAGTGTCACTGTTGAAAGCAACATTCAAAGTCACAGTGTAAACCTCAACAGTTTCACCATCAGCAGCAGTAACAGT
>RGCF01000583.1 GCA_009919265.1 Bacteroidota bacterium
TCCGGCTTATAGGGCGACTCTTCTTTACAACATGTTGGCCTCGCATAGAAATGTGCGGGGCCAGCACCATTTTTCTGTCGAGTAGTTATCGAAACCTAAAGCAAATTACTTAATGTTTGTGGGCAGAAATGTGGGCATGTGGGCAAAAACGTGCGCAAGAATTAGAATGAGTTTATGAAATTTGGAATCCATTCCGAGCAGTATCAGAACAATTACTCAAAAGAGGAAGAGCAGAAATTCACTCAAGTATTCGGCGAATTAACATCTGAGTTTGCCTCAAAAATGGCTGAGGGAGTTCAAGCAGGGGATGAAAGCGTTCAGGCTCTAGTGAAGCAACATTACGATTTCATACTTCAATTCTGGACTCCAACAAAAGAAGCCTACAAGTCACTTGCAATGAGTTACATCCTTGCATCTTCGTACAGAGACCACTATGAGGAGATTTCGAGGGGTTTAGGCAAGTTTCATTACGATGCCGTTTGTATCTGGGCTGACAAGAACCTGTAATGTTTTGTCAAACTTTGTATACCTTTGTGGGCAGTTACGTGGGCAATCGCCATTATTGAGCGAGAATCGAAAGCCTCCGGCTTATAGGGCGACTCTTCCTTTTATATAATTTCAATATGGCAAGTGAAAAAACAAGTGTGGACTTTGCAACCGAGTTAGCCATGGGAAAACCTAACTCACTGGGCAACACTCTCAAGATTGTGAAGATAGTGGAGTCCGATCCAAAGAAGTTTCCTCAACTATTGAAATTACTTCTTCACAAAGATTCCATTGTGGCCATGCGTGCCATGAACGGCACAAAGCGTCTAATGCGAGCAGACAAGGATTTCTTTGACCCACAAAAGGAATCACTAATAAAAATCTACTCAAAGACGAAACACAATGTGGTGAAACTTGGATTAGTCACTCTGTACTTCGATTTCATCAAAGAATTCTCATCTTCTGAGTTAAAGCGAATTAAGACTTTGACTTTGAAATGGATGGACGAAAGTGA
>RGCF01000060.1 GCA_009919265.1 Bacteroidota bacterium
ATTAGCAAATTCTTGTCAGAATTCAAGAAGATGTCTGATGCCAAAGACAAATGTTGCTTGAATGTCATCGGCAGATAACCCTTTCTGTGGAGTATAGAGTAGCATTGGAGTAGCAGTCAATGACCATTGTTTCGTCAGTTCATAGGCCAATGCACAACCAAGTGAAGTCATTGCAATGCCGGTTATAGTTTGCAATTTTCCTGGTCTTGAAATAAGCAATCTCTTGGTGGCAATGGTATATCTTGTCCCAACGACAGATGCAATCGGAGTTATGCGAAGATTTCCCCATTGCGTCATTGCCATGATTGTTGCTGAAAGATAATTGATCGTTTCAGATTCCGGCCCAAACATGCGATCAAAAGTCAAATCAAACATCAAACCGGAGGAAAATGCAGTGGCACTCAATGAAAACATATTTGGAATCCCTGCTACAGGATTGATTGAATCAGAGGGATATCCAAAACGAGTAAACTGTGCAGAAAGATCGAGCCAATCATTGGCGGAATATTGATATCCAAGTCGCGCATTCCAACCCTGTGGTCCGGGGGAGTCTCCTACCCTCCTTGCAGCATCAAAGCCACATAGAAATCCTCCCACATGTGACAGTTCGGTTCCAATTGACAATAATCCTTGCCTTCCACTTAAATCAACACCATTTTGTACTTGCCTATTCCGAAATGAAAGCGCAGAGCTTAAGGTCCAGGGAACCTCTTCTTCAAACTCTTCTGCAAATAATGTGGTATCATTGAGTATGATATCCAGTGAATCATCAAGTACTATATCGATGGAATCATTTAGAATCATGTCGAGTGGTTTGCCAGCTTTCTTCAATTGACGCAATTCACGGCGACCATCTCTAATGACTTCTTTGCCGGATTTGATTTGATCTTTCGCAGCGCGAACTTGATCTTTCATTTGCTTCATTTGAGCTTTGGCTTCTTCTTTGGTTATCTGACCAGATTTAACCTGCTCACGCAATTGGCGTGCCTGCTCTTTTGCAGACTTAACAACTGAAACGCCAGCTTTTACTTGCTCTTTGCCGGCATTCATTCTCTCTTTGATTTGACCTTTATCTTGTGCAGATGCAGAGAGTGTCATTCCAAGTGCGACCAAAATCGCAATCATCATTGTTCTCATATACGAACTCCGAAATTGTTGTGAATAATGTGAGATCTCTGTGTATTGAGACATATCACCCATATCCACGGTTTAATCGATTGACATTTTTTTTACAAATTCTTTTGATGTAAGTATAGAATATATCGAAGATTCAAGGCCCAAAGCCACAAATGCAAGTATTATACCGGCCAATACATCGACAACATAGTGATATCTCAGATAGACTGTTGCAAACATAAGACTAAGTCCCATGACAAAAAACACCCATCGTAGTTTAGATCTATACCGAAAGGCCAAAATCATGTTCATGAGTGTCATCATTGTATGCCCACTCGGCATGCAGTTCCGATGTAATTGCAATGCGGCATCCATCGTTTTATCCCGAAATCCATCACCTGTATCAATGATTGTTCTCAATGCATCTGTAACCCATAAACCAGGTAAGTCACTAAAAATGGATCCATATTCATGAACAGAAAATCGAGGACCAATTGCCGGCATAAAGAAATACATTACATAAGAAAGTAGAAATCCAAACACTATCTTTCTGGTAACTGATTCCGCCTCTTCATATAATCCACGAATATTCAATTCAATGGATTGAGCAAAAGCGTGAAAATAAAAAAGCACATAAGCAATTTGAAGAAACTCTGTCAGGGCTGGAGTTGAAATGTTCTGCAAAAATTCAGTTGGATTGCCACCAAATATGGCTCGGTCCCATGAAGCAAGAGTGATATCATAATCATGTGGATTCACAATGCTGATATATACGAATACCTGCATGAAAATCACATAAATGATTGGCAAGTGATAATAGCGATGGATATTGACAAATATATTACCTGCTTTGTATTTCCCTAATGTTGCAATGCTGATTATGGTGATTGACAGAAATACATTTTGCATGAAAAACATGCCAGCATTCGGAATCTGTGTATGAAAAACAGCAAGTATGATTGTATAAATTGCAATCATTCCCAAAAAATACCAATCGGCTCCAAGTAGAATGTCTCGTAATTTGAATCGCATGAATGGCTGAGTGAGCATAGATGTCATTATTTCATGATTGGAAAAAACATTCTGCCAATCGCAGAAATTGTTCAGGCACTAATTCTTCGGCTCTTTTACTCATCAATGATTGTATATCATCGGGCAATGGTTTTCCATAAGCACTGATATATTGATGCAATGCATTCGAGAGCATTTTTCTTCTTTGTCCAAAAGCGGTACGCACGATTGGATGCACTTTTGCGAATTCTTGCATCGAAACACTCGCTTTCGTAAAATCAAAGACAACCACTGCAGAATCCACTGAAGGCTTTGGAGTAAAACATCCGGATGGTACTTTCAATGCTATTTTTGGACTTGACACAAATTTAGCTGCAATACTTAATATACCATATGCTTTTGTTCTGGGTTGAGCGCAAATGCGGTCAGCAACTTCTTTTTGCATCATGATAACAGCACGATCTACTATATCTGCATGTTCAAAGAGCATGAACAAAATATCCGATGTGATATAATAGGGAATATTTCCTGCGATCTTCAATGATTTCCCATGTATACTTTTCTCATTGATGTCTATAGCGTATTCACGCATATTGAATGTGAGTACATCTCCATGTTGAACTGAAAATCTTGCATTGTCATCAAACAGTTCATGCAATGTCTCAATTGCTCGTTCATCCAATTCTATTGCATGCACATTCGCACCTGTTTGAAGCAAAAATTCCGTTAGATCTCCACAACCGGGACCAATCTCAAGAATTGAATCTTCACTTGTTGCTTGCAATAAACCCGCAATCTGCTGAGCTTTATTCTTATCAGTCAAGAAATTCTGACCAAGCGAACGCTTTGCTTGAATGCGTTTTGTTTGCTTCATAAAGCTGTTCCGCGTTGCGCATTAGTGGAATTCATGACATTGTTGAAGTTCTGACGTAATTCAAGTACTATTTTTTCCATCGAAGTTGATATAACTTTTGAATCACCGATTGTAGACATAAAATTCGTGTCGCCATTCCATCTAGGCACAATATGTACATGCACATGACCAGGCACACCTGCTCCAGCTGCTACTCCGAGATTCACTCCTATATTGAACCCATGCGGAGCATATGTTGACACCAATACTGATTGCATGATGCGTGTGAGTACCATCAAATCATGATATTCTTCCTCACTGAGCATAAGTAAATCAGGACAATGTCTTTTTGGTGAAAGCAAAATATGTCCTGCATTATATGGATAGCGATTCATAATAATGATACAAAGCTCGCTTTCACCAATGAGTAATGGATCTTGACTATCAATCTTGGATGCATCACATAAAAAACATGTTTCATTGCGATCTGCATCAGAAAAGGATTCAATATATCTTGATCGCCAAGGAGACCATAAATGATTCATAAGCCTCTCCAAGTTTTATTGGCAGTACATTGTCTGCCAAAAGCATTTTTAATAGTGATAGAGCAATCCATGGTTGATGAGATGTCAATACCAATTGGAATATTCACTGCGCATTGTTTTAGAAGACCAGATGCAGTTTTTACCAAGAAAATATCATTGGGTGATACAATTACTTGTTTTTTCATCCCTGCTTGCATAAAATCAATACTCACTTTACATTCATTTTTTGGTAAATAATCTGTGTATTCAATTACGAGCAATAGAGTATTTCCTGTTGCATCACGATAAAACTCAGCTCCTTTGAATTCGGGTTGATCTTCAAGCGACAATTTCTGAATTTCATTGCTATTACGAAGATGTTCTTCATGTACTGATGATAATTTGATGGTTTGAGAAATTCTTTGTCTACCCGGTTGCGATCTAAACCAAGGCAAATCATTAATTGTTTGACTGCTTGCGCTCACCACACCATCTCCACCTTCAAAGAGAGATTCCACTCCCAAACCCAATATGCCCATGATCCGTCTGAGTAATTCTTTGACACCAGTTTGATTCAGTTCCGACAATTCTTTCATGATATCAACATCTCCAATCACGCTGATATATTCAACATCAAGCGGGTGTTCTCTATTTCCGGATTTTTCTATAAACCAACCACCATCTTGAGCTCTTCGAAGATCGCGAACAGCAGGTGCATCAAATGGTACATCCTTTTCAGCTTTGCGAACTAATTCCGCCACCTGTTCAATAACGGGTGTCAGCAATCCTTGATTACCTTCTTTCAATGATTTGTTTAGTGCTGTTTTCCAATTATACACTTTTGCAAAAGCTGAACCCTGATGTGGTGATCCTATAGTTATCAATCGTTGCACATGATGATCATTCACATGTTTGGTGAGATAATGTCGACCTGTAAGTCCACCCATACTATATCCAATGAGTATCACTTTATCGGCACCTGTTTTTTCTCTCACAAATTGAATGCATTGCTCCAATTCTTTTGTCCACCCTTCTACCGAATCAGTGGGATTACTGAATTGTACGGTGAAGAAATCCATATATCTACCTGTCCCTTTTTTATCCAGAGAAATCCCCTTCCTGGATGGACGCAAAATACCGGCATGTTGTAAATTCAGATCATGTTCATAGAATTCAATTGCATCTTTATCCCAGACACTTGCTTTTTGCCCGAGTCCGTGTAATAGTAGTATTGGATATGGTATTTGAAGTACATTCGAAGGTCTTGCGGCTTCATAAATGGGAAGATATTCAGGCAATGCCATTTTCGTACTTGAACAACCCCCGAAAACTAGCAAAGTGACAATGGCTATGATGATTGACTTCATGCGTTCAAACAACCGTTGATGATTGGATTAAGTTGATTCAAATTTACCATTTCAAGATGACAAAGCGAACATCATGAGAATTCATGTTTCTGTGCTATATTCGCAGTATTGAAACATGAACTTCTTTTCCGGTCGAGGGAGCATTCAGTAAGAATTCCACATATAGTACCCAAAAAACATCGTTTATTCATGACGGTGATCAGGAAAGTGTGCAGCAACCCAATTCTCCGTCATTGGCCAATCGTGTACTTGTTCTGAATCAAAGTTATGAACCCATCAGTGTTTGTAGCGCCAAAAAGGCATTTCTATTGATTTATCTCCTGAAAGCTGATCTCGTCGCGGAGAGACATGATCGTATGCTGCGCTCCGTTAATGCTTCATATCCTTATCCCAGTGTAATCCGACTTTCATCCTATATTCGCGTTCGATTCAAGCATATTGAATTATCAAGAAGAAATATTCTACGAAGGGATAATCATCAATGTCAATATTGTGGTAAAACGACTCCACCCCTTACTCTGGACCATGTCATTCCAAGGTCAAGAGGTGGCATGGATACATGGGATAATTTGGTGACCGCCTGCATTCGATGCAATAATCGTAAAGGAAATCAAACTCCTGAAGAGGCAGGATTAAAGCTTGCAAAACAACCACGAAAGCCACATCATGTGACATTCCTGAAAAATTTCATGGGTAAAGTGGATGAAGCGTGGAAACCGTATCTTTTCCTTGATTGATCATTGATTCATTTCAACAACATGCTCATTTCTCTTTATGTTCTTAGACTGCATGTGGGTCCTTTCCTCTTTGGAACATTGACCGTCATGTTTCTTTTCCTCTTGCAGTTTTTGATGAACAATCTCGACAAGTTGATTGGTAAAGGTCTTGACAATGCAATCATCATGCAAGTGATAGCATTGAGTTTGTCATGGATGATTGTTCTTGCCATTCCAATGGGTGTGCTATTTTCTACACTTATGGCATTTGGTAGCATGTCCGCCGCACATGAAACCACTATCATCAAATCAGGAGGACGCAGTCTTTGGCGCATGATGCTTCCTATCATCATTGTCGGGGCAGGTCTCTTTTATGGTGTGTACTGGTTCAATGACACCATTCTTCCAGAATCAAATCATCGATTCAAAATTCTCATGCAGGATATTCAACGCAAGAAGCCAACTTTTGCGATTGATGAAGGACGATTCATCACGCAATTGGAAGGATATACGATACTTGCTCGCAAAGTTGATACGACAACCGGGGCTATGTATGGCGTTACAATTTATGATAATGGATTCAATACAAGAACAAATGTACTTTCTGCCGATACGGGATCAATTAAATTTTCTTCTGATTATTCTCGTGTGATAGTCACTCTTCAAAATGGAGAAGTACATCAATTACAAAAACAAAAGAGAACAGATTTTCGCATCATGCGTTTTACAAAGCACATGATATCGATTGCCGCTAGAGATTTTTTATTTCAGCAATCTGATGTGAGTCCAGGATCTCGGGGGGATCGCGAAATGTCCATCGCGGACATGCGTGAAATCGTGAATCAGACAGATATCTCCATTCATGCAACACAGCAAAGAATTGACACATTAATGAATGATCATTATGCCGAGATGATATATGCTCGATTAGCTAATGATAGTGTAGGGTTGACTGCATCCTCACAAAGCACTATAAACATTAACAATGATGAGATTCAGAAGCGCGTATTGAATCGTTTGTCTATGTTACGATCACCAATGGAATCGGATTTATTCCAAGCATCCGAACTTCAAAAAAAGAAAAAGGCATATTTGGTGGAAATCTATAAAAAGTATTCTATCCCTTGTGCATGTCTCGTATTTGTGTTCATCGGTTGTCCTCTTGGAATGCTTAGTAAAAGAGGCAATTTTGGAATTAGTGCTGCAATCAGTTTGATTTTTTATGTGATTTTCTGGGCTTGTTTGATTGGTGGGGAGAAACTTGCCGACAGAAATTTGATTTCAGCCGAGGTGGGTGGATGGTTTGGGATTTATGTTACGGGATTCATAGGGCTTGCACTAACATTCATCATGAACAATGAATGGTCAATCAAGGATTTATGGCTCAAGGTCAAGCGTTGATCATTCTTCAGGACGGATGTCCTTAATGGATAGCTGTGGAGCATTTGATCCATTCTGCGCATTTTCTTCCAAATTGAAACAAATGGAAAAGGGCTTCCCATTGCTACAATATTTAATCTTATGAGCAAGATTAAATCCAATTGCATCGATTGCAAAATTTGATTGCACAGTTCGCAATTTGATATGATTTCCACCAATGATTTTAACTCCATTCGCTGAGCGCACATTGCGTGCATAGAACATCGGTTTGGAATTTGCATAACCAAATGGGGCAAATCTTCGAAGCACTTCTAAAAATCGTGGAGACAATTCACTGAGTTGCAATTCTGAATCAACAACGATTTCAGGAATAAGCATTTCAGGCATTATATCGCGATGTGCAATTGCATCGATTGATTCGCGTAATTCATCAATGTTTTTTTCTAAAAGCGTTACACCTGCTGCATGTTTGTGTCCACCAAATTCAAGCAATAAATGTTCACACTCTTTCAGTGCATTGTGAATGTCAAAATTACGAATGCTTCTTGCAGATCCTTTCGCATGCTTATCGAGTGAAGTCAGTAGAATCGTTGGCAGATGAAAACGCTCAACCAAACGAGAAGCAACAATTCCTATCACACCTGCATGCCAACCTGGTTTATACACCACAAGTGAGCGTCTTTCTTTTTCACCAAGCAAACGCTCTGCTTCTTTGCTGGCTTGATCGAATGTGAATTCATCCAATTGTCTGCGACGGCGATTATCACTCTCAAGCATTTGTGCAATAGAAAATGCAGTGTATTCATCTTCTGCTATCATCATATCAACAGCTCTACCGGCATCACCCAATCTGCCAGCAGCATTAATGCGAGGAGCAATTCCAAAAATGATATTGGATGTGGTAAGATTTCCAGCGCGCATATCTGCACAGTCGAGCAAACCTTGAAATCCTGGTCGAGGATTTGTATTGAGTCTTTCCAAACCATAATGAACAAGTATCCGATTCTCACCTGTGAGAGCCACAATGTCTGCAGCAGAAGAAACTGCGACAAAATCAAGATATGAAAATGGAATCTCGGGTTTATTGAGTGCGATACAAACGCCTTGGATTAATTTGAATGCAACCCCACAAGCAGACAAATGTTTAAACGGATATGAACACTCAGTTTTCAATGGATCCAAAATTGCATATGCCTGCGGTAATTCTTCCGCAGGTTCATGATGATCACAAATGATGGTATCAATGCCCAATGAACGGGCATATTCAACTGGTTCTACAGAAGTAATTCCACAATCTACGGCGATGAGTAAGGTTGCCCCTGCTTCTTTTGCTTTTGCTATACTTTGATGTGATAAACCATATCCTTCCCCTTGTCTGTCCGGCACAAAATACTGTACATCTCCCCCTATCTCTCTCAGGAAGAGGAGCATCATTGCTGTACTAGCGGTTCCATCAACATCATAATCACCATGAACCCAAATGGTTTCACCATTTGCTATGGCCTTACAAACTCTTTCAGTCGCCTTGTCCATACCATCCATAAGAAATGGATCATGGATTTCTTCAAGTGCGGGAGAAAGAAATCGTTCAGCTTCGGATTCATCCATAAGTCCGCGCGTCGCAAGGACTTTTGCGAGACTTATCGGTACATTTAATGTTTGAGCAAGTGTTTGTGCGGAACCATCATCAGCATGTTCTCTGATAATCCAACGATATTCCAAAAAAAACTGACTATTGTTTAGAAAAACTGGGGTTAAAATACATAAATTCCCGTATCCAACAAGAAATTATGTGAAAAAATATTGACAGAATTGTGTAAACAACCTGACACTTTTCGATTTGATTCATGAAGAAAAAGAGTGTAGAATCCGGCAAAAAAGCCAAAATCAAGCAAAGAAAGTCATATTCTCAAGAAGACACATGGCTTGAAGACATGGATGTGCAATCTTCCACGGGAAGGGTTCAATCCAAGAAGGATGAGACACGTACTTTGATTAAAAAGGGTACTGCTCCTAAGGATATGAAACTTGACTATGGCACTGTTATGGCAGTTGGAGGTAGAACTTGGTATGTTCAGTCAGGAACTGAGATTATTGAATGCTTACCTGCAGGGACTGTATTTGCTATGCATGAGGATACTTCCCTTTTGGCTGTTGGGGACAATGTTGGTTTTGAGCGACTCAATGATGAAGGTGGATTGAATAAAGGAATGATTGTAGAAGTCGATAAACGAAGTTCACAATTATCAAGAAAAGGCATTGGCAAGCATGCCGGTGAGCAAGTGATTATCAGCAATGTTGATAGTATTTTGATCGTGATGGCAGCGGCAGACCCATTTTACAATAAACGATTATTAGATCGCTATTTGATTGCGGCAGAACTTGGCGGATTGCGTCCAATGATATGCATCAACAAAATTGAATTGATGGATACAGAATTAATTGTGGAAGACTTATCCGTGTATGCTGAAGCACTTACTATTCCGATATATTTTACTAGTGCAAAAGAACATAAAGGGATTGAAGAATTAGCGCAAGAATTGCGAGAGCATTCAACAGTATTGTCGGGTCCTTCCGGAGTTGGAAAATCTTCTCTCATCAATGCAATTACAGGAGAAGATGTACAAAGAACGGGTGAAGTAAGTGAGCGCACTTGGAAGGGCAAGCATATCACATCATCTGCAAGAATGTTTGCAATGCCTGGTGGCGGATTTCTTGCCGATACTCCAGGACTTCGGGAATTGGGATTATGGGATATTCATCCTGATGATACTGCATTTTATTTTCATGATTTTGATTCCTTTTATCCGAAATGCAAATTCACTTCATGTACACATAGACATGAACCTGATTGTGCTGTAAAGCAAGCAGTGGAGGAAGAATTGATTGATCCTGAACGGTATATCAGTTATCTGCAAATCGTAGAGAGCTTGGAGGAATAAGTCTACTCATTTTCGTACTTTTGAAATCCAAACCACGGAGAAGTGCGAGAGTGGTTGAATCGGACGGTCTCGAAAACCGTTATGGGAGCAATCCCATCGAGGGTTCGAATCCCTCCTTCTCCGCAACCTTAGTTGAAGATGAAATTGTTCTACCGATGATTACTCTATGTAGTCATCGGTTTTTTTTATTGGACATGTATGCAAAATGAATCATACACAGTTTATGAGCATTGTGCATCCTTCAGTTGCTCTTCATTATTTGTATTTTCTACCTAGCCTATGTAAATCTATTCATGAGTACATAAAGACTAGTATTTTACACTCTCACATTCTTTTTGATTGAATACTTGTTCACAAGAAATGTATTACTGTTACATTTATCAGTTTTCAATGTTCTTACAAGAGAAGCTATACTATCATTTTCCTTTGGGTGCAGTTCATGATACGATTATTACAACTTTTGATGGTTATGACTACTATTCAGGTTTCTATTTCACAGCCCCTTTCATGGACTTCAAGAGGTATTGGCGGCGGTGGAGCCATGTTTGCTACAAGCATATCCCCACATGATCAACAAACACTTCATGTTGCATGTGATATGTCGCAAATGTTTAAAAGCGCTGATTTTGGAAATACTTGGACAATATATCCTTATACAATGATCGGTGGTGGAAATTATTCAGGTCATATCGCCTATACCTCAAATCCTTCTATTATGTATACTCTGAGCAAAAAAGGCGACAATACCATCCCTGTTTCTTCACTTGATGGCGGTACTACATGGACACCCATCAAAGACCCAACGAATGGTTCCGCATATTACTTGTTTGCAAATCCTCATGAGAGTAATTCTCTTTTCATGACAGATTATTCAAATGCCTATTATTCCATTGATGGTGGTAAGAATTGGAAACTTGTCTTTACTGAACAAACACCCGGTGCAGATGGATGCTATATTGCAGGTGCAGTATGGGATGGACCGAATATACTCATCGCAACACAAGCAGGAATCTATGCTTCAACCGATAATGGAGCTTCATTCAAAAAAGATGCTCGATATAATCTTCCTGCAGGTTCTGGATTTTTGTCTTTGACTCATGGCAGCAATAATGGCCTCACAAGATTGACATGTATTACACAACAACTAACAACAATCTACCCAGGTATAACCGGTGCCGATTATGCTGGCTTCAATAATCTCTATACCATGGACATAATGAATGGACAGCCAAGCAATTGGATATCAAAAAAATCAAATATTCCAGGTAATACATTTCCATTTTTCTGCAAAATGGCAATCAATGACCCCGAAACCATTTATTTAGCAGGTGGAAATTCCATACATCATCCATCAGTCCTCAAGTCAGATAATGCAGGAAATACCTTCACATCTGTTTTTCTCTCACAGAATAATGGAAATATCGCAAGCGGTTGGAGCGGTACAGGTGGAGATCGCGATTGGACATATGGTGAATATGTTCTCGGTTTTTCTGTTTGCGCAACAAATCCCAAACTTCTCATCGCAGCAGATCTAGGATTTGTCCATACCAGCTCAGATGGAGGTGCAACATGGAAACAGGCCTATGTTCGCCAAACTGACATGAATGCAATTGGACAATCAATTACACAGAAAAAGTCATATCAAACAAGTGGATTGGAAAATACTGCTGCCTGGACACTTCATTGGACAAATCCCACCACCATGCTCTGTGGAAATACCGATATAAAAGGCATACGATCTACAGATGGTGGCATGAGTTGGCAACATGTCTTCAATACATTTTCATTTAATACAGTCTATTCTTTCGTTCAAAAAGGCACTATACTATATGCAGCAACTTCAACCGTTCACGATCTCTATCAAAGCACATATTTGACAGATATTCGAATTGATAATGGAAAAGGTACTATCATTATGTCAACCGACAATGGTTCAACATGGTCGAATAAATGGGACATGAATCATGTAGTTTCTTGGATCACACTTGATGCACAGGACTCGAATACCATGTATGCATCCATTGCTCATAGCAAAGATGGAGGGATATATGTAAACAATAATATCTCCGGTGGTGGAACTTGGACCAAACTTGCCACTCCTCCAAGGACGGAAGGTCATCCATTGGTGATTCGATCTTTGAAAGATGGCTCCTTAGTTGTTTCCTATTCAGGAAGAAGAGTAGGAAGTGCATTCACTGCAAGTTCAGGAGTTTTCTATTCGACTGATAAAGGAAAAACATGGATCGACAAATCATCAAATGAAATGAAGTATTGGACAAAAGATATCGTCATAGATCCGCATGATCCATTACAGAAAACGTGGTATGCATGTTCATGGAGCGGATGGGGCGGCGCGCCAAATGGACTTGGTGGACTTTATAGAACATCAGATAGAGGAAATACTTGGAGCAGAATTCTTGACCTTCCATCAAGAGCACAAAATACAAATAGAGTAAGCTCCTGCACCGTACATCCTCTTCGAGCAAATGAAATGTATGTTACAACAGAAACAGATGGCCTCTGGTATACTGCAGATTTACAACAAAACACACCAACATTTACTGCATTAGCAACCTATCCATTTAGACAACCCGAAAGAGTATTTTTTAATCCTTATGCTCAAGATGAAGTTTGGATCACAAGCTTTGGTAATGGAATGCGAATAGGTGCCACCTCTGCACCAACAGTACCAACAGTTGAATTGATCCATCCAATGATGGATACTCTCATCACCTATTCAAATAATCGCCCAATAGTTTCAGTTCAATGGACAGGAACACCGGAAAATACTATCATGTCATCTCAAATCAGATTCTCAACATCTTCTTCATTCAAAAATGTAGTTGACACCATATCCACTACTTCATTTACATTGGATATACCTGCTTCAATACCAGGTAAAGATTCTATCTGGTATATGCAAGTTCGAGTAAAAAATAATGAAGGATGGAGTTCATGGAGTTCAACAATTCAATGGACATTCAGAAAATTGGAAGATCCAATTCCACTCCCAACGATCACGATGATTGAACCAATGAATGATACAATCATATCTTGGAAAGAACCTAATACGCCATCAATGAGATTCAAGTGGAGCGCAATACCAGAGCAACTCATCATTGCATCACAACTCAGATTTTCGACTTCACTATCATTTAGTTCCAAAACTGATACACTATCATTTCAGAAAGAAATGAGTTCCGAGTTACCAACATTTGTTCCGGGTAAAGACACCGTGTGGTATGTGCAAGCAAGAGCTTCAACTAAAACAGGTTGGTGTGCATGGACAACCCCAATTCGCATCACATTTAGAAAACAAGTACAAACAGGTATACTTGCAAGCGAAATTGACAATATCAATCTCTTTTATCCTCAACCCGTAACGAATGCATTATATATCACCGATCCACTTGCTCTTCAAGTTGAGATTTTATCCCTACAAGGAAATTCCATCTGGAAAGGAATTCCTATGAATCCAATCAATGTTTCATTTCTTCCTGATGGAATCTATTGTTTGAAACTTTTGTTTGAACCAGGATATAGATATGCATTACTAATGAAGAGAAACTCAATGAAGTAGGATTTGTTAAAAATGGCCAAATCTTCTCTAATTCATTGATTTACGATTCCATCTGTATTTGGCATGCATGATAGGTGTCAATTACTGTGTAATTTTGCATACGATATTCTTCAAGGTATATATGAGAAATACTGCATATACATTACTATTCTCTCTGTTTTTGATAACGCTTTTTTCTTCCTGCGCAGATCAGTCGACAAGCGTTCCCCCAACTGGAATCGCAAATATCTCCATACAACATGGTATGTCAGATAAAACCTTCAATCTAGGGGAAGAATATACATTAGGCAATGGAGAGAAAATCAAAGCATCATTGCTTCGATATTTTATAAGTAATGTGATATTTGAAAAAGCAGATGGCTCTCGTTTTGTGGTTCCACAAGACTCATCATATTTTCTCGTAGATGAAGCTATTCCTTTATCAAAATTATTGAAGATCAATTCCATTCCAGCAGGGACATATACAAAGCTATTTCTTACAATTGGTGTCGATTCACTTCGATGCACAATGGGATTGGAAAATAGAACCGGTGTATTGGATATTGGAGCAGCAGCACAGGATATGTATTGGTCATGGAATTCAGGATATATTCATTTTAAAATGGAAGGAACATTTACCGCTCCAACCGGTACAACAGGCGATATGCGTTTTCATGTTGGTGGATTTGGAGGATATTCATCCCCAACAATCAATTCAGTCAGAAATATATCCCTTGATATGAGTAATGCTCCATTGATTATAGCTGGAAGTAGTTCGAAAACGGTACATCTGATTGCTGACATACAAAAAGTATTTACAGGAAAAAAAGCTTTTTCCGTCGCAGAAAACTCAGCTGTGATGTTCTCGAATTTCTCGACAACCATCGCAGATAATTATGCAACAATGTTTTCAGTAGTAGCGATTGATTGATCGATGAACATACGCATTCACATCATATTCCCCTCAATGCTTCTGATTGCAAGTTCATTCTTTCAATCATGCACAGAAACAAATGAACCCTCCCCCTCATTTGATGTGAATTTTAGCATTCCTTCAAATTTCCCTGCACCCGCATATAAAATGAAAGCGAATCCAATAACAAAAGATGGATTCCTTCTTGGCAAAAAACTCTTTTATGATGGCATTCTTTCAAAAGATGGAAGTATTTCCTGCGGAACATGTCATATTCAGTCATCAGCATTTTCTCAACATGGACATGATCTGAGTCATGGCATTCAAGATCGATTAACATTGCGCAATGCACCAAGCATCCAAAATGTAGCGTGGAAAAAGTATTTTTTTTGGGATGGCGGGGTAGAAAATCTGGACCTCTTTCCGGTTCATCCAATCCAAAATCCTAATGAAATGGATGAAAGGGTGGAAAATGTTTTAACTAAGTTGCGCAAGCATGCACAATATCCAGGAATGTTTAAAGCAGCATTTGGAACAGAAGAAATCACAACGGAGCGTTTTTTAAAGGCGCTTTCTCAGTTTCAACTCATGTTCATCTCAGCACAAACAAAGTATGACAAAGTGCAAAGAAATGAGAATGCTACCTTTACTGCAGATGAACAAGAAGGATATATGGTGTTCAAGCAAAAATGTGCAGCATGCCATGCAGAGCCATTTTTCAGCGATGAATCTTTCCGTAATAATGGACTCAGTGTAAAAAATAGACTTGATTCAGGAAGAGCTCTCATTACATTGGATGATAAAGATGTGTATTCCTATATCGTGCCCTCACTTCGTAATATAATGCTTACACCACCCTATATGCATGATGGAAGATTTGAAACAATCGATAAAGTCCTAGACCATTATGCATCCGGCATGATTGATTCCCCAAATCTTGATCCCATCTTTAAACAACAAAATCAAATTGGGATTCCGCTGACAGACAGAGAAAAGTCAGTGCTTAAAAGTTTTTTGAACACATTGTCCGACACAGATTTTGTCCGCAATAGAATGCTCTCCGAGTTTTAATAAGATTGTCAAAACAATCTGACACTCCCCTCACACATCACACACAATTACACATACCCCGATCCAGCATAAAACACACTTTCATTGCATCGGAAAAAAGAATTTCTAAAACCCTACAAGCGAGTATTTATCAGCTTTGTAAGTCATTTTTAGCAAGTCGTTTTTGATCCCCTAAAAAAGTTTGGCACGGCAAATGCA
>RGCF01000007.1 GCA_009919265.1 Bacteroidota bacterium
AATTGAACTGTTTGATATCTGCTCTGTTGACCAAATTCAGCATTGATATTTAGAATTTGCCCGCCACCTCCACGAAGTGGTTCAGAGAATGAAAAGTTATTGAGAGTAATTCCGATTGAACCTGTCAAACCAAATGTCCCTGCATATCCCATTGATGCATTGAATGTATCTGTCGAGCGTTCTTCGACACGATATAAGACATCTACTCTCGTATTGTCAACAGGTTTAATATCAGGTTTCAAAGCTTCAGGATTGAAATAGTTCAGTACTCCTAACCCTCTAACACTTCTAATGATTGCTGATCTATTGAAGTACTCACCCGGTCTTGTGAATAATTCTCTGCGAATGACTTTATCTTTTGTTTTGGTATTTCCAACGATTTCTACTTTTCGGATGATATATCGATCTCGTTCAAAAACCTTTACAACAATATCCAATGAATCACCATCAGATTTTTTTTCTTCCTTCACTAAATTGGCACCCAAGTAACCATTATCTAGATACATAGAAGCTACATCTGATTGGTCCTCATTACCTGTTAAATTCTTGTCGAATCGCTCTGCATCATAAGGATCATGAAGCGGAATATTTAATCTACGAAATAGTAATTCCTGAGGATATACTGTATTCCCCTGGAAAGTCACTGAACGAAGAATGTACTTTTTCCCTTCAAATACATCCACATAGATATTTACTTTATGTGTTGCGGGATTATAAATGATGGTATCCTTTACAATATCAGCATCTATAAATCCTTTTGACCGAAAATATTGAAGGAGTTTTTTCTTGTCTTCATCATATTTCAATTTGTCGAATTTTGAAGATGACCAGAATTTCCACCAAGTCTTTGTTTTTGTATCCTCAAATGCACCTGCGAGATCGGATGATGCTAATTGAGAGTTACCATTAAATTGAATTGTATCCACATAGAAGTCAGCCCCTTCTTTAATGTTCATTTCGAGTCGAGCATACAGTCCTGTATCAGTTGGAATGATGTTAGTTTCAATGTTTGCATACATCAATCCTTCCTTTTCATACAGAGCTTTTACAGCATCTCTCGCTAGATCCACCTCATATACTGAAAGGATATCACCCTTAATTTTACCTATGGCCTTTTCTATGTCTTTGACACTGACTTTATCTGCACCTTTGACATCCAACCAACTGAATCGTTGGAATTCTTTCACTTTGATTGTAAGGAAGATTCCACTCGCTGTTATTTTATCGATGATGATATCGATAGATTCAAATTGATTTCGTAACCAAAGATTTTTTATAGCTTCTTGCTGTTTTGGTCCTGGTATTTTAATCTCTTCACCAACTTTCAACCCTGAAATAGTGATAATTGTTTGCGCATCTGAATATGTATTCCCTTCTACAGAGACACCCGCAATGATAAATGTACGTGGTTTATCCTGGGCATATAATTCTTGAGCACAAACAATAGATATTGTCCATGCAAACATCATGAACAAGAATGTATAAGAAAGATTTGTTACATGTTTACCCATTAATCACATCACCGTTTTGAAAAAGATGAAATGATTCTTCTGATTGAACTCTGTTGATGTTCTTTTTCATCAGATTCGCGTAACTGTTGACTTGTTTTCCCGAAGCGACGCTCCCTATTAAGATAATCACGCAATGCTGAATACAAATCTTCCCTGCGGAAATCCGGCCAGAGTCGTTCTGTGATGTACATTTCTGAATATGCAGATTCCCATAAGAGAAAATTACTCAATCTCATTTCACCGGAAGTGCGAATCATAAGATCAGGGTCAGGCATATTTTTGGTAAGTAGATATTCCGAGAACTGTTCGTCAGTGATATCCTCAGGAGAAAGCGTCCCGCGGCGGATATCTAGCGCAATCATTTGTACTGCACGGACAATGTCCCATCTTCCGGAATAGCTTAATGCTAAAGTCAATGTAAGACCTGTATTCTCAGCAGTTCTCTCTATACATTCATTCAGAATTGATTGTACATTTTTAGGTAAGGCATTGAGTTTTCCAATTGCTTGCAATCGTACATTGTTTGCATGCAATTCTTCTATTTCTTGAAGTAAATACGTCTTGAGTAGTGACATTAGAATCTGAACTTCAACTCGAGGTCTTTTCCAATTCTCCATTGAAAATGCATACACAGTCAAAAAGCCAATTCCCAATTGCGAACTTGCTTTTACAATGTCTCGAACACTTTCAATTCCTTGTTGATGCCCTGCGGCACGAGGGAGGTTCTTATCCATCGCCCATCTTCCATTACCATCCATAATAATGGCAATATGTCTGGGCAATGCTCCGCTTTCAAGCAATGTTGCTTGTATATCTTTATCTTCAGGGGATTGACCGTCATTCCATTGGTTGATCATAGCTCTCTCGATGTCATTTCTTCGACAAAACAAATGTATTACACCTAGATGGTGTACAAATTGATTTCCAACATGTGGGATCAAAGAAACATAGGCAGTGATCTGACAGTCTATAATTGCGGAAAAATAATTGACAAAAATACTGCGAAATGATAAAAAAACAATCCCCAACGACGTTTTTTACAGTTATTCGCCATAGTTTTATGATACAATGCGTATCAATAGCAATGAAGCATCATCTTCCATGGATATCCCCTGCACATTGCGGTTTGCGTTCATATGATGCGCAATACTTTTTGAAGCCGATTGAAGAGAATTATTATTGCATTCAGAAAGTAAATTATGCATCGGAAGATTGCCCTCTACAGTTGTTGAATCGCATAATCCATCTGTGTACATGCAGATAATATCACCAAGTTCAATGTTGTGTTCGGATTGTTTGATTGAGTCAATCTTGTTAAGAACACCCAAAGCTATACAGCCTTGATTCAATTCAATGATTTCTCCATTTCTTTTTTTAAGAAGCGGTAGTTCATGACCTGCATTAATGCTAGTTATCATTGTTCTTTGGGGATTTATATATATGCAAGCGCATGTAACAAATGTATTCGAAGCTGTATGTTCATGAACGAGTTGATTTATCGAATGCATGATGTCTAATGGACGTCTTCCCTGCTGTACCAATAATGAACATGCAGACTTCACCATAGACATAATCAATGCTGCCGATATTCCTTTTCCAGCTACATCAGCTATGATTAAGAGAAGAGATTTGTCTGAATAATGCAGAATATCAATATAATCGCCTCCTATTTCCCTACTTGGCACATGTAATCCTGTTACTTCCAGACCATCCACATGTTCTGTGAAAGATGGCAATAAATATTGTTGGATCTCTTTTGCTAATGCTAGGTCTTTCTCAATTGCATTCAATCTAGATTCTTCTTCAAATAGTACTGTTCGTTCAATTGACAAAGCAGTAATCATTCCTACCATTGAAACAAATGATACATCATCATCTGAATATGGATGTGATTTTCTATCCTTCAGTAATATATATCCTTGCAAATGAGGACCATGCTCCATTGGTACCAGGATATTCTCATTCATAAGTGTCTTAGGGTCATTTTGCAGGTGTCGTAGGGCGGAATTTAGAGTTTCTTCATTATATCCATTATGTGATAGTACCTGCAATGAGCCATCATAGGAAAAACCAATGATTGCATAAGAACTCACACGCATATATCCCATGAGAAATTGACCGGCAATTTGAGCGATACTCTTTTTATCTTTTTGAAGAATAATATCAGAGAGCATTTCAAGCATTGTATCCAATACAAGTGTTGATTTCCCAAGTTGTTTTTTCTGAGCAATTACATTATGCGTATTCATGATTGCAGAAAATGATATTCCTGCTATTTGTAGTAGAAACTTGATATGTTCTGTATGTTCAGAAGAGTACTGTTCAAATTCAATATACCCATGTTTGACTGCTGCATGCATAATTGGAAGAGTATGAATATCATCTGTAGGATTCCACGAATTAGATGTTAGCACAAGTTGAGAATCATGGGAAGAGTCTTGAAGATACAGTGCAAATCCTTTCGTTAATTGAAATGCATGCAATACATCCGCCAATAATTCACATAACTCATATTCATTTGAAGCTTGTGAAAACTGTGTGATTGTTTCTTGTAATACGGGACTTATCTGCAGCACAATAGGTAACTCATTGAAAGTTAGTTATGCAATTTACGATTTCAGAGCAGATTGGATACAATGGCTTGCGTAGCTGTAATAATATCCTTAGGGGCAATGAGTATTTGCATACCTCTTTGCCCGGGACTAATACTTATCACATCAAAAAGGAATGATGTTTCTTCAAGAAAGGTGGGAAATTGCTTTTTCATACCAATTGGTGAACAGCCTCCTCGCAGATAACCGGTCAGAGAGAATAAATCAGCAATTGGGAGTAGCGAACATGCTGTATTACCAGTTGATTTAGCAACTTTTTTTAATGATACCTCTACATTCCCAGGTACAATAATGACAAAGATTGGAGTTACATCTCCACGCAGGACCAGCGTTTTGAACACTTGATCATGCGGAAGACAAAGTTTGTCAGCCACGCTTATTGCATCAAGTGATTCTTCAGACCAATCATATACGAGCAATTCATAAGTGATATTTAATGAATCGAGAATTCTGCAACAATTTGTTTTCTTGATTGAACTCATGCATCGATGGATTGTAGATAACGATCAATAGTGTCTTTTGAGGATAAACCGGCCTTTTTTCTGATACTCAATCTATGAGTTTCTACAGTTCTTGTACTAATCTCGAGAAAAGTTGCTATATGGTATGTATTAAAACCACACTTTATAAGTGAGCATATTTGTTTTTCTTTTACAGTTATATCAGGAATGAGTGCCTCCAATCTATCTTGGAAACCCGGATATGTTTGATTGAATTCACTATAAAACACTTCTTTATCAAATTCGGAAATTGAAAGTGGTAATAAAGAACTACTTACAAGTTTCAAGACATGTGGCTTAACTTCTTGTTGCTCAAGAATTGACATAATCGTCGTCTTCATCTCACCATAACGATTCATTTCTTTCATAATGGAAGAGGTCCTTTCTAGCAGTTGATGTCTCAACATTGTAGCTTCCTGACCTAAAACCTTATTTTGCTGCTTGAGAGATTCATTCTCTTGTAGATGAGTGTTTGCTGCATATTCAACTTCCAATAGTTTGATATTCTTTTGAGCATCTTTTCCTATGACTAATTGTTGCGTTTCATACGATTCTTGTAATAGGGAAAATGCCCTATCCCATTTCTTCCTTGTTTTCAACCATAATCCCCAATGTCGCAAAACCCAAATACGCAATTGCAAAAATCCATGTTCATTCGTTATGCTATGTGCTCTATGAAAATGGCTTTCAATTTTGGCATTGCGAGAACCCGAACCTTGCATATTCATAAATAATCTAGCCAACTTATAGTGCAATGTTGCTTCGTTCAGTGGAAAGGGAAACTTTCTATACAGTGTTTCTGCTTTAGTAAAATAGACCAGTGCTTCTTTGTGATTCTTAAGTGTTGTATGTGCTGAACCGCACATTACTAGTATTCTCGACACATCATGATAAGCTTTCTTTCTCTTTGCCATTTCCAAGCAATCTTCAAGAATTGCAAGTGCTTCTGCAGGTTTCTTATCAGTCCTCATCAGATATATTGAGGCAATATTGGACCAAGCAACCAATGCAGTACGCCAATTGTGTTCATTAATAGAATATTCTATCGCTTTATTGAGGCAAATCTCAGCTTGATCAAAATCTTGTATTGAAATGTGATAATTACCACTTGCCAATTGGTATTGTGCCTCTAGAAAAGCCACACCAGGCAACCCCTTTTTTATATCGAGTGCTTTTTGCAGATACTGTAAACAGCGATCATATTTATCTGCTTTCTGAGTATGCTGCACTAATGTCAAAGCACAACGAAAAGCATGCTGTAATTCCCCACATTTGATGAATGTATCGAGAGACTCCCTCAATATTCGTTCATCATCATTGTTTATTTCTATGTCAGAACGAAATCTATATTCTTCTTTAACGAGATGGGCATATTGAATTTGATCATTGGAAAGGTTAACAATCTCACGCATCTGCAATAAAGTTTCAGCGGCTTTTTGCCTTTGCATTGAACTATGATAGAGCATAGTTCTGATACGCAGAATATCAAAACGATACTGCAATATTCTCTGCTCGCCAATAATCTCACGCGAGTGCATCTCATCAAACTTTTGCTCAAGAGCACTTAGGGTTGCATTCACAGAAGACATCGTATCCGTGTAAAATCGCCTCTCAACCCTCAGAATCTCTTCCCTACCGGATAAGACTCTTTTCATTTCTAGTACAATCCCAGACTAATTCCCGATCTCTATTGGAAGCCCTTTGGCAGTCAAACTTCCCTTTTTCTCAATTTACTTTATTTTTGTGGATATCAAGGTTTCTAAACAGACGAAACCATTGTCAAGGAATCCGTATCTTGTGATAACTTACACTAGGAGCTTTTATGGAAATACTTACTACACTACATGGTCACAATCGTTGGCTGATTGTCATCTTTGCATTATTGGCAATAGTATTTTTGATTCTTAATCGCAAAGACTCAACTGAATACAAAAAATCCACAAAGTTCTTTGGATCTCTATACGCTTATTTCTTGGTATTCCAATTTCTCATTGGTTTACTCTTGTTTTTTCCAAAGGCACAATCACTCAATTGGGATATGTCAGTGCTACGCATTCAATTTGAACATGCGACAACAATGATACTTGCCATTGGTATTGCGCATAGTGCTGCTGCATGGAAAAAGCTTGAACCATCAAAAAGAATCAACAATACACTGATTGCATATGTGGTGTCATTGGGATTAATCTTTCTTGGGGTTATTCGCATTGGCGGTTTGTCTCTGTGGACCGGTTCATAAACGAGTATTCCAACCTGCGATACACGATGCAATCATCAAAGCTGCCAATCTAGAAGTCCTTTGATCAATATCAAATTGTGGATTTACCTCCACGATATCAATGATTCTTGCGCCAGAGGCACCTGCATTGTACGCCATTTGAACTATTTCATCGGCTGTAAACCCAATTGGAGCACTTGCACTTACTCCAGGTGCATAAGCAGCATTAACTGCATCCATGTCAAAAGAAACATGCAATGCCATACCCCCTTGTTCTATTCCAACCAATAATTCAGATAATTGTAGCGCAGGATTACCAACCAATCTGATATGTTCATAGGGGATAATACTCCCACCAGATTCAATAACAAAGTCTCTATGATGAGTAGCAGCAGAAAATTGCTGCGTTCCAAACTCTATGAATAGTTCAGGCTTCGCTTGTTCCAACATTTCACGGAACGGAGAACCAGAATGCCCTTTACCTTCATTTAACTCCCTGACATCGAGATGCGGGTCAATATTAATGACGGCAAATCTCGAACATGCATGTCGCAATGCCTGCGTTGATGGGAAAGCATTGTCATGTCCTCCACCTATAACTACAATATTAGCTCCCTTTTCAAGCAGGGCCAGTATAATCGCTTGATGATCGGCACGGATATCTTCTAAAGTGCGACCTTCACACATGATATTTCCAATATCATGCACTACAACCTTCTGTTTGCCTAGTCCATTCACCGAAAATTTCCCCAAGCATTCTCTCACTGTAAATGGCGCCTGGGCAGCACCTTTGCGTCCACCATTTCTTTCCACTCCAATATCCTGTGGAATACCAAGCAGAACGATGTCGCCCTCCGATATGTCTTGTATTGATGTGGTTATTTGAATAATTGATCCAATCCGTATGTCAAGGATTTCTCTTTGCTTTGGGATCTTGGACCAACCTTCATAAGGTACAATTTGTGGATTCATAATATCATTCTCCGAAAAGTGCATTCCTGTCAGATAGCCTTTTTTTGTATTTTTGTCTGCACTTCATCTTTCTAAGCGGAGCTTATTCCATGATTTTGACAGACAAGGAAATCCTTGCAAATATAGCGAGCAAAAGCATCGTTATCACCCCTTTTCGTAGAGAATGCCTAGGATCGAATAGTTATGATGTTCATCTTGGGAACATTCTAGCGACGTATAATGATGAGATACTCGATGCTCGAAAGCATAATACTATAACTACATTCGAGATTCCGGAAGAAGGATATATCCTGAAACCCGATGTTTTTTACCTTGGTGTTACTGAGGAATATACAGAAACACATCAACATGTGCCTTTTTTGGAAGGAAAATCTAGTATCGGAAGATTAGGAATAGATATACATGCCACTGCTGGAAAAGGCGATATTGGTTTTTGTAACTATTGGACTTTAGAAATTTCTGTAAAGCAACCTGTAAAAGTATATGCAGGAATGCCAATAGGACAATTGATTTATTTTGAAGTTAAAGGTGATATTGAAACTCCATATAATGTGAAAGGTTCTGCAAAATACAATGCGAAAACACATGAGCCTGTTGAATCAATGATGTGGAAGAATTTCTTATGAATCTTCGTTTTTCATTCATGATTGTTATTCAAGCTTTGGCTTTCATCATGTTGTTATCCGGTGTAAAGTCATGTGCATTTGAAGAAGACAATCAGATGATTTACGATGAAACTGCAATCATCGAACGAAGAAAAGACATTGATGAATTTTTCACTTCAGATCCTTCATCACCATTAACAGAACAACAGAAAGAATCGTTTAAAGGATTATACTATTTCGCTCCAAATGAGGAATATGCATTTTTTGCAAAGTTTTCTCAGTCAAAGCAACCTGATACGGTGCTCCTTCTAACTTCCAAAGGTTCTGAGAAAAGGCCAATGTTGCGATATGGAACATTCACATTCCAGTCTCAAGATGCAAATACATATACATTAACTGCCTTTACATCGCTTTCAAAAGATGATGGAATTCTCTTCATACCATTCAAAGATCAAACAAACGGCTTTGATACATATGAAGCTGGTAGATATCTCGAACTTGAAGAGGTGCAACATGAAGATGAGTACTTATTAGACTTCAATCGTGCTTATAACCCTTATTGTGCTTATAATAAGCAATATACTTGTCCATTGGTACCAAAAGAAAATGTATTGTTAATGGCAATGAAAGCAGGCGAGAAAAGGCCCATAAATCAATGAAACAGATCACATTCATACGACATGCAAAGTCTAACCATATCATGGGATTACGAGACCATGATAGACCCTTGAATGAACGCGGACATAAGGATGCCCCAACAATCGCTAGCATCTTAAAGTCCGAGAATTTCTCACCTGACATCTTTTTTTCAAGCACTGCCTTGAGAGCATTGAAAACAGCAGAGCTCATTCGAGATGGTGTCAATCCAAATATCCCATTGGAAGAACATGCATTATTGTATCATGCATTCATTCAAGATTATACGCAATTCATTCATGATATTGATAATACATTGTCTCACATAGCAATTGTTGGACATAATCCAACAATTTCAATGATGGTCAATTTGCTTTCAAAAGAAAATGTTACTGACTCAATGCCTACTTGCTGCATAGTTTCAATCACATTCAATGACATCGACAATTGGCACTCTATTTCACCTCATTCCGGACATGTGACACGCTATACGTATCCGGAAAAATAATTTCACGAAAGGAATTTCGATATGGCTGAACATCATCAGATTTGCATCATAGGCAGTGGACCTGCCGGTTTTACTGCTGCGCTATATGCTTCAAGAGCTAGACTGGATGTAGTTGTCTTTGAAGGGCAACAACCCGGTGGACAATTAACAATCACTACCGAAGTTGAGAATTACCCTGGTTTTGAACATGGCATCATGGGCCCAGAAATGATGGATGTATTCAGAAAACAAGCACACAGATTTGGTGCTTCATCAGTGTATGAAACAATCACTTCTGTAGATACTTCCAAAAGACCCTTTACTCTGACAAGTGATTCAAATAAGACATATACTTGTGACTCCATCATCATTTCCACCGGTGCTGCAGCTAAATTACTTGGTTCAAAGGGAGAACAAGAGTATATGGGCTTTGGTGTTTCCGCTTGTGCTACATGCGATGGTTTCTTTTTCAGAAATCAACATGTTTATGTTGTTGGTGGTGGTGACACGGCAATGGAAGAAGCAAATTATCTTACCCGTTTTGCATCAAAAGTTACCCTGCTTCATCGGAGAGATGAGTTTCGCGCCTCAAAGATCATGCTAGAACGTTGTCAGAATAACCCCAAAATTGAATTCATGATCAATACCACTGTTGAAGAGTATATGGGTGAAACGCTTCCAACTGGATTGAAGAAACTTACTTCTCTAAAGCTAAGAAATACAGCGACAAATGAAGAACAGATTGTTCCTGCAGATGGAATTTTTGTAGCAATTGGTCATAAACCGAACACAGATTTATTCAAAGGCATGATTGACATGGATGAAACAGGGTATATCCAAACGAAAGGAAAATCATCATATACAAATGTAGAGGGCATATTTGCTTGTGGAGATGCGCAAGACAGTGTGTATAGACAAGCCATAACTGCAGCAGGAAGTGGCTGCATGGCTGCAATTGATGCAGAGCGTTGGCTTGAAACTCAACATGGATAATGTAGAATGAAGAATGAAGAACAAAAAAAAGCGCCGGTTTTAGTCCGGCGCTTTCCATTTGCGATTGAAGCAGAAATGGCTCAAGCTCTTCTTGCAGAGCATGGCATTTCAAGTTATGTTTATGATTTGAATGTTAATTCCTGTTATGTGGGAGCAGTAATGGGAGTACGATTACTTGTAGACCCAGATCATCTCAACGAAGCTATCGACATACTCGAAAGCAACAAGTAATATAGTGCTGACTACTCCTTCTCAGGCGATTCTTCATCCTTACCTTGCATCAATTTCTTGAATTGCTTGTCAAGGAAATAAAGATTCTTCGCATCATATCCCACTCTTTTCACCATCACAATCAAATCTTCCACACTTCTTTCTGAATCTTGTTGCTCTTTGATGAAAGGTTGCAAAAATTGCAATGTTGCATAATCGGATATATCGTGACACATCTTTGCCATTTGATTGATTGCAATTGTATTTTGTTGTTCTAGATATAGGTTATGTTCGAGGATATCCAATACATGTTCGAACGATTGACGCAATGTCGGAACAGCACCAATTGATGATCTACAGCCATTCGCATTCGCATAACGATAGAATTCCATCATATGTTCTCTTTCATCTTCAGCACTGAAATAAAAATACTCTTCCAAACCAGGTAAATCTTGTTCAGCACACCAAGATGCCATTTCAAGATAGGCCATCGAAGCTACATGTTCATTGGTGATTTGAATATTCATTTGTTTACGAATAGAATCATTCATCTTCATACCTTTTAAAAATCAATGTGTTGCCATTTCTTTTGGTGATTCAATTTTGCCTTCCTTACGAAGAGCATTTAATTCTTCTAACGTTACTGTCAGAAATGCTCCATTACCTTCAGAGATTACAGTTACAGTGTCTGAGAAAATATCAATCTTGATCATTCTCGCTCTACCATCAGCGAGATGGACATAGGAATCTAAGGGAGGATAATTTTTGAGAGCACTCACATAATTATCAATTTCATACAGCAAGCAACATTTTAAACGACCACACATACCACTCAGTTTACTGATATTTGGTGGTAAATGTTGTGCTTTAGCATGATCAAGTGTAATCTGATCAAACTCATTCAAAAATGAAGAACAGCATAATTCCAAACCACAAGGACCAATTCCACCCAAGCGTTTTGCCTCTTCTCGTGCAGGTATTTGGCGTAATTCTATTCTAGTATGAAATGTACGAGCAAGATCCTTTACCAATTCTCGGAAATCAACTCTCTGTGGTGCCGAAAAATAAATTGATAAACGAGATCTATCAAATTGCCATTCAGCATCCACAATTTTCATATCCAAACCGGAAGATTTAGCTTTATCCTTTACCTCACGAATAATTTCTTTTTCATGTTCCCTATTGGATTTGATTTTATCCAAATCCTCTTTTCCGGCAATACGGATTACGGTATGCACAATCTCGGAATCATCTGTTTTCTTTAGATCCGCAATCAACCCTACAGCTGTAATAGTTCCAGCATCTGTTCCATGGTCAGATTGAACGATGACAGTATCACTAAGAGCATATCGGCCTGTCTTGGATTTTCTATACATCTGCTTTCTTCTTGCCTTAAAACTTACCTCCACAAACCAGTCTTGCGGATTGGTCGTTTCACTATGAGAATTTTCTGTCTCACTTGAAGAAGAACCACTTTTGCAGGTTGAACAACCCCCTTCTTTATCACCACATGCTGTGCAATGAGATGTACGATTCCTCAGTGAAGATGCTATTGAGGCATCAGCAGCATTACCAATATTATCACTATGGGACAAATCTATTCGGGAGAGCGGAACAATAGATCCAACTGGGAATTCATCTTGTTCCGATGTATGATGCGTGTGTTGATCACTCATGTTGTATAATCGCTAAAAGAAGCAATATCATTACAATATGGCCCGAATGTAGCAAAAAAAAGCATTAAAGACAACATTCGAGCTTTTTTCTAATTACTAGTCCCTTCTTTTTAACAGCAATTGCCGTCTATCTTCTCTGATTGCTTTAGAGTAAAATTCCTTATATGACTGATACTCTGATGATTCAATAAATGTTTTTTTCTTGATGAATGTTCTACTTACTGTCAAGAATTGAAGATCATTTTGTTCTTTTGCTAACACCTTATAATCATATTCAGCTGAAGGATCAGATAAATGAACAGATTGTGGTATTTCGGCAAGGGTATACCCCTTTGGAATGAGCATTGATATTTCTTCAAAAGTAGTGTCAATATCATTAAGATTTTTAAATGGATAATTCCTTCGTTCATATGATAATGCATCCTCTGAAACCAATTCATTTCTCCACGGAATACGAATGATTTTATATGTACCTGCCTCTGCAACTGAATTGGGAGCTTCATACTGGTAAAACAATGACACTTGATCACTTAAGGAATCAACTCCAACTGTTAGCATATCAACAACTCTTGCAGATGGAATGTCTGCAGCCAATGAAGACTGTAATAGCTTCTTTTGTTCTACATGATTTTTCCCTTTATACACAGTTCTATATTGAGCAGTCAAGGCTCCGGTGATTTTCTCACCACCTTGAATGAGCATGCCATCATCAGTAAATTGAACTGTTCCTCGAGCAGTGAATGTTGGCGCCACATATTGTTTGTCAGGCAAGAGTAATGGCTGAGTTATGCCAGGTCCTATCATTAAAGAAAAGGCATTTTTATCAGCTGATGGCATTGCTCCGGTTGGATGATTGGAGGCAGTAAGATCTAAGAAGAGCGGTTTTCTTTTGCCTGTTTCTTCAACAGCAATTATACAATGATTGAATGCAATTGAAGGCAATAGATTCAATAGTCGCTCTTCACTACCAGAATTCACCAATACATAATTGGCTTTTATTCCAAGTTCTCTGAGCATTGCTATTCCCAATGTTGAAACATCTTTACAATCCCCGATTTTATTAACCAATACATCTCTTGCTTTTTGGGGTATGAATGCAGATTGACGAAATGATACACTGCTATAGCGAATATTGTCAGTGATAAATTGGAACACTTTCCGAATTTTCTCTTCTTCTGACATCTGCTCCGGATTTGGTATCAAAGACTTAACTGCTTCTTGTATTTCATAAGAAGATTGCGCTTTTGATTGTGCCAATTCCGCATACCACTCTATCAGGTAAGTCCAATTTGGGATTGTCGTAAATCGCAGTACTTTTCCAATTTCATTGAGTGAAGGCATATCTGCTTCATAAACTATGCCCGGCTCTTTGTTGATAGTCCATGAATATAAAGTTGAATTGATATCCTTAAGCTCAATAGATATTGGTGAAAGATCCATTCCTTGTTGCGAAGTTGTGAATTGTGTTTCATTAGGAATGATCATTGCATATTCCGCATGAGTCAAAGGGAAAAATCTATTGAAATAGTATTCATCCCAAACATGTCGAGCGAGTTTGCCTGTATTATAATTTCTGATTCTATGTTTTATATAGACAAAGTCATTTGGTTCTAACCCCTTGAAAACAGCCATATTTCTACTGATATCAGCACGAATTTCTTTGCCATCAGGTTTGATGGTTACAGCTTTTTCGATTATCATATCTTGTGAATTACCATTATAACCAATTCTGTATTCCTTAAAAAAATCTATTCCTTTTTCATTACATACTCTGATTATGCTTTCAGTAATTGCCTCTGATGCCCCATGCTCATAGATTACTCGATTTACTTTGTCAGAAACGATGATTGCACTTGCTTCAGGATGGTCTTTCGCACTAGGTGCCGATAATAGTATTGAATCAATATTTGATGCTCCAAATACACTGAAAATTGATTTTTTACCTTGTAATTCGCGCAAAATAGCTCTGGCATCATAATCTGTAGGTGAATATAACAGTGCTTGTTCATATGCTTTAATTGAAGAAGGGATATCCTTTTTACTTCTGTATATTTCACCGAGCTTTGACCAATATGTATTGCAGGATGGGCAAAATTTCAAAGCGATCAGCATTTCTTTTTCGGCTTTGTCATATTGTTCTAACTGGGTGAACACTGTTGCCATCTGAAAATGGAATCCAGGAGATGAGGGAGACAATATCAATAATTCTTCAAAGGTTTTTTGCCATTCCTTGATTTTAGAATCATCCAAATATGCTTTTGCAAGGCTCAATAATGGCGCTTCCCCATATGCTTTTTTTAGATAAGTAGAAAAAAGACTAATCATTGTGTCTCTTTTGCGTGAAGTCTGAAAATCAAATGCAGCAGCCAATTCAGTGTATGTCCAAGACAATGGATATTTCTTTCTTGCTTCTCTCGTTGTTGCAATGACTTTATCTTGCATTTTTTTCTTGTCATAATATCGAATGCGAAGCGTATATGCTGTTTCAGATTGCGGCAATAACTGTTCTATTCTATTGACCATATCTTCAGCCCGATCAAAATCCTCATTCTCTAAATATTGATTAAACTTATAGATAATACCATCAGGGATGTCTTTACTCATTGATGAAAGCAATTCATATGTAGTATTAACTTCATCTCTTTTCCTGCCGCGAGCATATGTATCAATAAACTTCCATAAGATGACAGGATTATTTTTAGAGAATTTCAATCCTTTCTTTAAGAGTTGTTCTGCTTCAATAGCTCGGTCATTTCTCAGATATGCATCTGCGAGTACAAGATAATGCTCTATCCAATCTGGATGTTGTTCTATGATATTTTGTAATTGAGCAATAATTGGATTTTGAATGTGCTCCAGTATAGAAGGTTTCCGTTTTGTATACAATTGGGTAGATGAACTTTGCTTCAATTCAGGAATTGGATTCCCTTCTTCATCTGTGATGCGCATGAGAAAATTACAACGCTCTATTTCAGCATAGCCAACTTTGACTAATAAACGATTCCACCCTTCTACTAGCTCAGTTCGAACAATATATGTATCAAAGTCATTATTTGTCTCATTGGAATCACGAATAATCTCATGATCATTTAACAATACTTTAACTGAACCGGAAGTACCAATTCTTATTTGCACAATGCTATTCTTTGGAGACCATACAAATGTATTTGCATAATAGATAGCCTGTCGATCCGGGAAATATGATTGGAAATCCAGCCAATAATCTCTTTTGATGATCGGGGGTAAAAACCATGATGCAGGAGTACCGTTTTTTCCTTCATAGACAGCAGTGGTATCAAATACTTCTTCTGGTGGATATGGTATGGAAAATCCTGATGCGGATATATGCTCAAATGGACCTATGATAGAATATGCAGAAAGCGCATGGATTCGATCATAATATTGTGCAGCGGATTTTATATTTCCATTTCTTGTTTCTACCGAGGCTAGCATTTCCATAGACATTGCACGGAGTGTTCCTGCCTTATCACTTTTTTGAGACAGCTGCTTCAATACATCTTGTACACCTGAAGACTTTATATGCATCTGAGTTGAAAATCTTGGTGTGAGCCATATCGAATAAATATATGGTACAGGATCAATGTCTGATTTCATGATTTGTTTATATACTTCCCATGAGTCAGCATTTCGATGTCTCATTTCAAGTAAATAGGATAAACCAATGATACTCCTTATATCCTTTGGATTTTTCTGAAGGTTTTGTTTAAATACATATTCCGAACTGTCATATTCATTATTGAGAATATGATTCCATGCTGTATTGACATCTTGAGCACTTAGGGTATGCATTCCAAACATTGATATGATGATGCATATGATGGCTGCAATATTCATCTTTATATTCTCCATTCAGGTTATTTCTAAGTGTTGACAATGTAGAGCTAGATCCATTTCTTCATCAAAAGTTCTACCATTTGCAATGTGGTTAACAAGTTCCTGAGCCATGAAGGGTGCGTATAGTGCGCCTTTTGTTCCTAAACCTCCAATTGCATATAAACATGTATGCTTGGGATGCTCTCCTATGAACGGTTTATGATGCAACATTGTCGGACGCAAACCTGCAGAATGTTCTAGAATTTCATAATCGCATTGTATTAATGACCGTATTCTTTGATTTAATCTCTCATAACCAAAAGAAGTTGGAATCATTGTATAATCATTCCATTGAAATGTTGCTGCACAACGAAAGTGTTTATTTCCAATGGGTATAATCGCGAAACCCCTACTAATGATGTCTGTCTCAGGAAGCTCAGAAGATCTAATAATGCACAGCTCACCTTTCACTATATCAAATTGTAATTTCAAATCAGCAAGCCATTGATTACGACTAGCCACCCAGCCATCACAAAATAAAATGCGCTTTGACAATAATTCACCCTTATTAGTCTGTATTTTCCATATTCCTTTGTGATTGGAAATATGCCCAGATTCAACATGAAATGGAATCAATGTTTCACCAAGCAGCGAGGCTGATACATGTAGTATACGATTATAATCAAAGGTATACGTTTCCAGTGTGCGATAACCACCAAATTCATTTCTCAATGAAGGATGCAATACATTGGAATTGGATGAGAATTGTTCACCAATATATTGTTCAGGGAACAAAGTCGGTATTTTAACTCGAAATGTGTGAGCTTCTTGTTCATCGGCAAATAAACGCAACATCGGGAAGGGCTTGAGATATGCATCTTCAGCATCCAACTTAGAATATCGAGAATATGTTGACTTTGCAAATGAGAGAAAGTCATTATATCTCCATGAAACTTGAAATCGTTTTCCGGTAATTGGATTTACCAAACCTGCAGCTACTCTTGATGCAGAACTTCTCCAAGAATTATCGATGACGGCAATCTTCATACCGGCTTCAATCATAGTTCTTGCTGAAACCATGCCGGATATACCAGCTCCGATTATGATGCAATCAAGCATGATATTCTGACACTACTCTTCGTGTTTGTCTTTTTGAACAGTTGCATCGGATATTACCGAAGCATGAAGCGTTTGTTCCCATTCTCTAAAGAACATCATAAGAATTGCTGTTGTTGGAACCGCGATTAGCAATCCAATGAATCCAAAGAAATGTCCGAAGATAAATATAGATGCAAGCAAAAGAACCGGATGCAGTCCAACCCTATTTCCAAGTACTCGTGGTTCGATGACATATGCATTCAAGAAGTGAAGTCCATTCACAATGAAAGAAATTGCTATAACATGATTCAAAGCATGTTCAGGATCTACAAATATTGCCACAATGATTCCTATAATCATACTGGCAATAGATCCGAAAAACGGTATAGGATTAAGAAGTCCGAACATAACTCCAAGCACTATTGCATAAGGTATACCGAAAAGACTAAGAAGAAGTGATGCAGCACTTCCAATCCAAATAACAGCTATGACTTGCCATCCGACATATATCTTTAAAATATCACTCACACGTTCAAGAGTAGACAATGCTTTAGGATTTTTAATCTCCAGAATTTCTTTTAGAAATTTCTTTAAAGCGGGCAAATCTTTCAAAAAGTAAAATGTGATAATTGGAATAAGAATGAGATTCAATACTTGGGCTGCTATCAATGAGATATTTGTCAGCAAAGCAAATAAGGCATCCATGACTGAACTAAACAATGTTTCTGCCTTTGGCATTAACTGTTCTTGAACAAGTTGTTTAACTGTCTCTTTCGGAATACCAAAAGATTGCAACATTGAATAGAATTGTCTGCTCTCTACATACTTTGTAGTCTGAACAACAAATCTGGACACTTCTTTCGTCACTTGGTCCAATTGGGCATAAGCTGAAGGAAATACAAAAACTGCAACCGTTCCAAGAATTCCACCTATAATTCCAAGCATAATCATTGATGCGAGCCAGCGTTTGAATTTCAAACGTTCCATTGCATTAATAATAGGGTCAAGAAGAAATGCGAGAATGAATGAGAATACAAATGGCAATACGGCACTATTCAAATCCATTAACATCCACAAAATAAAAAGTCCCCAATTCAATTGTAGAAGTCTTTTGGCAAAGAATGATCGTTGTCTATATGGATAGATGATGAAAAATGCGATGAGGAACAAAATAAGCGGACTTGATACAAGGCCTGTCAAAACCAATAATGTCATGCATGTGATTGCAGTAAAAAAGATTGGTAATCCCACATTCATTGGTATGCCAAACACGGTTTGTTGTTCTGTATCTTGTTGCATACTTCTAACTCCTTAAACAAACATGACAATGCACTTGCATGTGCACTGTCATGTCATCATGAATTGCTAATAATCATCAAGCGCATACTTCATCATATGCTCTTTTCAATGCAGATGCAATCATATCTGGGCTTGCACCTTCGATTGCATGACGAGGCATAAAACCAATTAATTCACCGTCTTTCATAAGCGCAATGGATGGTGATGATGGCGGTTGTCCTTTAAAGTACTCTCTTGCTTTATTTGTTGCGTCAAGATCTTGACCGGCAAATACTGTATATAAATGATCAGGTTTTTTAGCATTGTCCAAAGACATTTTTACTCCTGGTCTTGCTCCTCCAGCTGCACATCCGCATACTGAATTGACCACAATGAGAGATATTCCTGACGATTGCACTGCTGCATCCACATCATCAGGTGAGCGAAGTTCCGTGAATCCTGCTGAAGTCAATTCTTCGCGCATTGGCTGCACAATTAATGGATCATAAGGCATGATAAATACTCTGTGTATTGAAACAAATGGTGATAATAAAACGAATATGATTCAAATCTATGATAATTTATAACTTGTTGAAGTAAATGCATCTATTGTCATTCTTCTTCGCCGAGCAATAAATATGCTTTTAGAAAATCATTGAGGTCGCCATCCATGACAGAATGAATGTCGGTTTTTTTCAATTCAGTTCTATGATCATTAACCATTGTATATGGCTGAAATACATAAGACCTGATCTGACTTCCCCATTCAATTTTCTTCTTGGTTCCTTCAATTGCAGCTTTTGCTGCCTCTTCTTCTTCTCTTCTCTTTTGATATAATCTTGATTTTAGCATCGTCATCGCTCTTTCACGATTCTGATGCTGTGAGCGCTCTTGTTGACATGCCACAACAATCCCGGATGGGATATGTCGCAAACGAACAGCTGTTTCAACTTTATTAACATTCTGTCCACCCTTCCCTCCAGATCGGAAGGTATCCATTTCAATATCAGCCGGATTGATTTCTATTTCGACATCATCTTCAATTTCAGGATAAACATAGACTGATGCAAAAGATGTTTGTCTTTTACCTTGAGCATTAAACGGCGATATTCTCACCAATCTATGAACTCCATTTTCTGCTTTCAGAAAACCAAATGCATTTTTTCCAATGATCTCTAATGTTGCAGATTTCACCCCAGCTTCTTCTCCAGGTTGTTCATCAGCAAGTAAAACTTGATAGCCTTGCGCATCAGCCCATCTGGTATACATACGCATAAGCATTTCACTCCAATCCTGAGCTTCCGTTCCACCTGCACCTGCATTGATGGTAAGAATTGCATTCCGTCCATCATCAGGTGCTGATAATATCTTTCGAAGTTCAAGTGCATCTACGGCATCTTGTGCCTTTTGCAATTCGAGATCAATATCGCCTTCCATCCCAGCATCTTCGGCTTCATCGCCTAATTCTATTAATGCTCCTACATCATCTACCGCACTTTTAGCTGATTGCCAAATGGCTATCCATTCTTTTCTTTCTGCGATTTCCTGCATAACAGCTTGCGCTTTGATACCATCATCCCAAAATCCTGGCTGTTCGCTTAATTGCTCTCTCTCTGCGATCTCTGCTTGTTTGACATCGATGTCAAAGGAACCTCCGCAAAGCATCGGTTCTTTCTTTTAACTCTTTGATTTTTTTCTTTTGTGGTTCAAACATGACTCTACCTTATGCTGAAATGTGAAATAGATTCTTTGTAATTGTAAGTATATCACCAGATGATACTATGGAAGACATGCACTTTATCTCTTCATGTATGATGACATCTTCTGTAGTTTCAGGGATTTGACTTCTTATGAATTCATGAATTTCATTGAGGATATCACTAGTTTTCAATGGGTGATGATATTCAATTCCTCGAATCGCACATAGGAATTCAATCGCAATGATATGCTCAAGATGATCGAGTATTGTATGTATTTTTCTTGCAGAAATACTACCCATTGAATTGTGATCTTCTTGATTTGCCGATGTGGGTATTGAATCAACAACTGCAGGATGGCACAATACTTTATTTTCAGAAACCAATGCAGCTGCTGTATATTGAGCAATCATCATTCCGGATTGAACGCCACCATTTGTTGCAAGAAATCTTGGTAATCCATTGCTTAATGCACCATTAACCATGCGTTCAGTGCGTCGTTCTGAAATATTTCCTAATTCAGCACATGCAATTGCCAAGAAATCTAATGCTAGAGCTATGGGTTGTCCATGGAAATTTCCACCTTCAAGATGCGCTTTATCTTCAGGAAATATTAATGGATTGTCATTTGCTGAGTTTAGTTCTATTGAGATAATATGTTCAACATATGCTATTGCATCTCTAGTGGCACCATGAACTTGCGGCATGCATCTGAGTGAATATGCATCCTGTACCATTCCATCGCCTTCTTTATGCGATGCGCGAATTGAGCTTCCTTGAAGTAAAGAACGCAATCTTGAAGCAGTAATCATTTGTCCTGTGAATCCTCTCATTCGATGTATGCGTTCATCAAATGCGGTATCTGTTCCACGAAGCGCATCTATACTCATTGCACCGGCAATATCAGCCATATCATTTAATTGTTTTGCTCGATGGACAGCAAAGGCACCTAATGCGGTCATCATTTGCGTTCCATTTATCAATGCTAATCCTTCTTTTGCTTGCAATTTGACTGGTTCAATTCCATGCTTCTTCATCATCTCGCCAGATGATGAGGTTGAACCATCTGCAAGCAATATTGTCCCTTTACCAATTAATGCCAATGCAATATGAGAGAGTGGCGCTAAGTCTCCACTTGACCCAACAGATCCTTGCGAAGGAACTGCCGGTATGAGATCATATTTGAGCATGTCAATTAATGTCTCAACAGTTGATATTCGTATCCCTGAGCAACCTTTTGCCAATGCATTGATACGCAGAATCATCATAGCACGAACTATATTTCGATCTAAATATGATCCAATTCCTGCACTATGTGAAAGGATAAGATTTTCTTGAAGGGTTTCAATATCCTCATTCGGTATGACAATATTTGAAAACTCACCGAAACCAGTTGTAATACCATAAATTACTTCTCTGGTTTTTACCCAATCATCAACAATATCTCGACTCTTCTGCATTGCAGCGCGAGCTGAATCAGTCAATTCTACAGTGATATGAGATTGCGATGCGGCATTGACCAATGTAGGAATGGTCAAGGAATATCCATCGAGAATGAGTGTGTTCATAACCATGTCTTCAAGTATAAAAAAAGGGCAGACAAACCATATGTCTGCCCTTCACATTTGGGGCTATCGGACAGTAAAGAATTTATACTGAAATTCTTCTTCTGCCTAATTTGCGGAATCCATCAGCGCCTTCTGCCTCTTCAGTTTCTTGTTCAGTGATCATTTCACTACCAAAGATATTACCTACATCGCTGGTAACAATCATGTCATGATAATGACGAAGACCTGTACCTGCAGGTACCAATTGGCCAATGATGATATTTTCTTTCAAACCTGAAAGTGAATCAATCTTTGAAGCAATTGAAGCATCAGCCAATACACGAGTAGTTTCTTGGAATGAAGAAGCTGAGAGCCAGCTTTCTGTTGTAAGTGAAGCCTGAGTAATACCAAGCAATAGCGGTTCTGAAGTTGCTGGTTGAGCATCTTCACAAGTAGCTTCGACTTTCTCTTTTTTCTTCAAATCAACATTGACTTCTTTATATCGTTTTTTCGGAACAAGCTGACCAACTTTAAAGCGAGAATCGCCTTTATCTGTAACGACAACTTGTGATTTCAATACTTCATTTTCATCAAGGAAGCGTAAACGATCAACATGATCATTAAATAAGAATGTTGAATCTCCTGAATCCACGATGCGTACTTTTTGCAACATTTGACGAACAATGACTTCAATATGTTTATCATTGATCTTCACACCCTGCATGCGATACACTTCTTGAATTTCATTCACAAGATATTCTTGTACTGCTCCAACACCTTTGATGCGAAGAATATCATGAGGATTGATTGATCCATCGGTCAAACGATCGCCCGCACGAACCAAATCACCTTCCTGAATAAGTACATATTTACTTGAAGGTACTGTATACTCTGTAGTCGTATGTCCATCTAGTGATGTTACGACTATACCTCTTTGTCCTCTCTTTGCTTGCTTGAATGTAATCGTTCCATCAATATCCGATACAACTGCTGGATTTTGTGGAGCTCTAGCTTCAAACAATTCAGTAACGCGAGGCAAACCTCCCGTAATATCTCTCATTCGACCGAGATCACGAGGAATTTTAACGAGTCTTGTACCAACGCTTACGCGTTCATCATGGTCAACACTAATTTGTGCTCTGATCGGAATAATATAGGTATGAAGGATATTTCCTTTATCATCAACAATTTCAATCGAAGGCATTTTTGAACGATCGCGTGATTCAATCACAACTTTTGTGATGTGACCGGTCTGCTCATCATTCTCTTCACGATATGTGACACTTGGAACAAGATCACGATAGCGAACTGTACCTGCCTTTTCAGTAATAATTGTTGAGTTATATGGATCCCAATCGAAGATCACATCATTCTTGCTGATTTTTTGGCCATCAACAACTTTAAGAATAGCACCATAGACAGCATCATAGCGTGTCATCATACGGCCAGTCTCAGGTTCTGCGATGTGAATGACACCACTTCGACTAACCACAACTGACACATCCATGCCATTCTCATCCTCATATGCTACGGTTTTAACATTTTCAAATACGATTTGACCATCAAACTTAGCATGAACTGTAGATTGTGATGCAACAAGTGATGCAGTACCACCAGTATGGAATGTACGAAGTGTCAACTGCGTACCTGGTTCACCAATTGATTGTGAAGCAATTGTACCAACAGCTTCTCCAACATCAACCATTTGTCCGGTAGCCATATTTCTACCATAACACTTGGCACAAACACCACGACGAGATTCACATGTTAGTACAGAACGAATCATGATTGCTTCAAGTGAAGTCTCTGCAATTTTTTGCACATTGTCTTCATTGAATGTTTCGCCTTTTTTCACAAGTACTTCGCCTGTTTCCGGGCTAAGTACATCAACCAATGCACAGCGACCCAAAATACGCTCTGACAATGGCTCTTTGATATCCTCGCCATCTTTCAATGCACGCATTTCCACACCACGAATCGTTCCGCAATCATCATGCGAAATGATCATGTCTTGTGCTACATCATGTAAACGACGAGTCAAATAACCAGCATCCGCTGTTTTCAAAGCTGTATCAGCTAGACCTTTTCTTGCACCGTGAGTTGAAATGAAATATTCAAGAATCGTCAAACCTTCTTTAAAGTTTGAGATGATCGGATTTTCAATCAATTCTGCGCTCGCACCGGAAAGTGATTTTTGAGGCTTTGCCATCAAACCACGCATACCTGCAAGCTGGCGAATCTGTTCTTTAGATCCACGAGCTTGTGAATCAAGCATCATCCAGAATGTATTGAAACCATCTGATTCTTTTTGCAATTCAGAATAGAGTTTATCAGCAACACGATTTGTTGCATTTGACCAAGTATCAATGATCTTATTATAGCGTTCACCGGAAGTGATAACACCATTCTGATAGTATTCTTCAATATTGTCAACAGTTTCCTGTGCTTTTTCAATAATTGTGATTTTCTCATCAGGAATCACAACATCAGATATAGAAACAGATAATCCACCGCGAGTAGCAGTAAGGAATCCTGTTTCTTTCAAATTGTCCAAGAATTCAACTGTTTTTGCTAGACCAGCTTTGCGGAAACACAAACCAATGATTTGACGCAAACGACCTTTCGTGAGCAATTCATTGAGATATCCCATTTCTTTTGGTACGATCTGATTAAACAAAACGCGTCCAACAGTTGTCTCGATGAGTTGGCTACGAGTGCCTTTCTCAATTTCAATGCGCACTTTAATTTTGGTATGCAAACTGATTTGCTTTGAATTATATGCAATGATAACTTCAGCAGGAGAAGCAAAGATCTTTCCTTCACCCGGTGCACCACGACGAAGTTTTGTCAAATAGTATGCACCAAGAACCATGTCTTGCGAAGGAACAGCAATTGGATCTCCATGTTGTGTGTGCATGATATTATGTGAAGCAAGCATGAGCAATAATGCTTCAAGTTGTGCTTCATGACTAATAGGAACATGCACGGCCATCTGATCACCGTCGAAGTCGGCATTGAACGCTGTTGTTACGAGAGGATGCAATTGAATTGCCTTCCCTTCAATCAAGCGTGGTTGAAATGCCTGAATACCCAATCTGTGAAGAGTTGGAGCGCGATTAAGCATCACTGGATGACCATCAATCACTTTTTCCAAAATATCCCATACTTCATTGGTTTTTCTTTCAACCAATTTCTTAGCGCTCTTGACTGTTTTAACATGACCTCTTTCAATCAATTTTCTAATGATGAAAGGTTTAAACAATTCAACAGCCATATCTTTTGGAAGACCGCATTCATGGATTTTCAATTCAGGTCCAACAACGATAACGGAACGACCTGAATAATCAACACGCTTACCGAGCAAGTTCTGACGGAAACGACCTGTTTTACCTTTCAATACATCTGCAAGAGATTTCAATGCTCTTTGTGATTCACTGCGAACACTGCGACGACTATTATCAAACAATGCATCAACTGACTCTTGAAGCATACGCTTTTCATTACGCAAAATCACTTCAGGAGCTTTGATGTCAATCAATCTGCGAAGACGATTATTTCTAATGATAACGCGACGATATAAATCATTCAAATCTGATGTTGCAAAGCGTCCACCTTCCAAAGGTACAAGTGGTCTGAGATCGGGAGGAATAACTGGAACTACATCAAGCACCATCCACTCTGGACGTGATTTATTTGGTAATTCATTGCCGGTAAAGGCTTCTAGAATACGCAAACGCTTGAGCAAATCTGCTTTTCTCTGTTGTGATGTTTCTTCACGCAATTGAATGCGGAGATTTTCAAAATCATTTTCAGGATCGATGCGCTTTAATAACTCTTTGACTGCCTCACCACCAATCAATGCAATGAATTTCTTTGGATCATCATCATCCATGTTTCTTTCAGCTGCTGACAATGATGCCATCACTTCGAGATATTGCTCTTCGGTGAGCAAATCTTTTTGTTGCAAACCAGTACTACCAGGTTGAACAACAACATAGGATTCATAATACACTATCCGTTCAACATCTTTTGTAACCATCCCCAATGCATGAGAAATTTTACTTGGTAGTGAACGGAGGAACCAAATGTGAACAACGGGAACTGCGAGCATAATATGCCCCATGCGTTCACGACGAACGGATTTTTGAGTTACCTCAACTCCGCATCGATCACACACGATTCCTTTATAGCGAATTCGCTTGTATTTACCACAAGCGCATTCCCAGTCACGAATGGGACCAAAGATCTTTTCGCAGAACAAACCGTCTTTTTCAGGTCTGAATGAGCGATAATTGATCGTTTCAGGTTTGGTCACTTCACCATTTGAGCGATTGAGCACTTCATCTGGTGATGCGATCTTAATTGTTATCTGTGAAAATCCTTTTCGGGGAATTGAATGCGTTTGCATCGAATTTCTCCAGTTGGATGTATAAATATGTTCATTGTTTAGTGGAGAGAATACTCTCCGATTTTACCGACAATCTCAACTTTACATTGCATTATTCAATGACAACATCAAGACAGAGACCTTGCAATTCTCTTACGAGAACATTGAATGATTCCGGAATATTCGGATTCGGAATATTTTCGCCTTTGACAATTGCCTCATACATCTTTGCTCTACCTGTAACATCATCAGATTTTACTGTGAGCATTTCTTGCAATGTATGTGCGGCACCATATGCCTCAAGCGCCCATACCTCCATTTCTCCCAAACGCTGACCACCGAATTGTGCCTTACCACCAAGTGGTTGCTGTGTGATGAGAGAGTATGGTCCGATGGAACGTGCATGGATCTTGTCTTCAACAAGGTGTGAAAGTTTCAACATGTAAATAACACCAACTGTTACCTCATGTTCGAATGCTTCTCCACTTCTTCCATCATACAAAACAGTTTTACCTGTTCTTGGTAAACCTGCTTTTTCTAAATAATCACCTACTTCATCCCAGCTCGCACCGTCAAAGATTGGTGTAGAGAAATGTGTCCCAAGTTTCATGCCTGCCCAACCTAATGCTGTCTCGAACAATTGTCCGAGATTCATACGAGAAGGTACACCAAGCGGATTCAATACGATGTCAACCGGTGTTCCGTCAGGCAAGAATGGCATATCCTCAAGTGGTACAATCTTGGAAACGATACCTTTGTTTCCGTGACGACCAGCCATTTTATCACCAACTTGCAATTTGCGCTTCTTGGCTACATATACTTTTGCCATTTGAAGGATGCCCGGTTGTAATTCATCACCTGCGGCAATCTTATTTTTTTCAGCTCTTGCAGTTGCTTGAATATCATTTTTCTTGGCAGCATAATTATGCATGAGTTGGCGAACGAGATTCATGGTATTTTCATCATCAAACCATGATTGTTCAACATCCAATGCATCTATTTTCAATGTGCCGTCATTATACTTCTCAAGTACTTCCTTTTCAGCTATCTTGGTTCCTGCGCGGAATACTACTTTGTCATTTGCTAATTTGACTCCAAGTACTTTTTTGCCATCAAGAAGCTGGGCAAGTCTTGCTGCGCAATCATCATCATGCGTTTTGAGTAGTTTCATTTCACGCTTTGTGATTGCCTCTTGACGCTTTTTCTCTTCTGCACGAAGTTCAGCATCACTTGCCATCATACGGCGACTAAACAATTTGGTATTGATGACAATACCTTTCAAGCCTGGAGGCGCTTTCAATGATGCATCTTTTACATCACCGGCTTTATCACCGAAGATTGCACGAAGAAGTTTTTCTTCAGGTGTTGGATCTGATTCACCTTTTGGAGTGATCTTACCAATGAGAATGTCTCCTTCACGAACTTTTGCACCTGGACGAACAATACCATTATCATCAAGATCTTTTGTTGTTTCTTCGCTGACATTCGGAATCTCTTTTGTAAACTCCTCTTCACCTCGTTTTGTATCACGAACTTGAAGTGTATATTCTTCAATGTGAATGGATGTAAACACATCTTCAGCAACAAGACGCTCACTGATAATGATCGCATCTTCGAAGTTATAACCACGCCATGGCATGAATGCTACAAGTACATTCTGTCCGAGTGCCAATTCACTCATCTCTGTTGCAGCACCATCAGCCAAAGGCTGACCTTTTACTACTTGTTGTCCTGAACGAACCAATGGACGCTGATTGATACATGTGTCTTGATTGGTTCTGTAAAACTTTTGCAGTGTATATGTATGAACTCTTTCAGTTTCGAAAGAAATCATTTTTTCAATATCTGTGCGATTGTCATTATATCGTACGGTGATATAATCAGCGCATACATATTCAACGACACCATCATCTTCTGCAAGAATAATTGCTCTCGAATCATGTGCTACGCGTACTTCCATTCCTGTTCCAACAATTGGTGCTTTCGGACGCAAGAGTGGAACGCCTTGGCGTTGCATGTTTGAACCCATCAATGCACGGTTCGCATCATCATGCTCAAGGAAAGGAATCAGTGAAGCAGCTGGACTTGTGATTTGATCCGTTGAAACATCCATGTATTGGATGTCACCGGGGCTCACAACTACGAAATCACCACTTTGACGCGCTTTAACGCGATCACCGGAAATCTTACCTGATTTGTCAACTTCAGTAGAAGCTGGAGTAATAATCAAACCTTCTTCTTTTTCTGCTGACAAGAATTCGATTTCATCAGTTACTTTTCCTTTCACCACTTTACGATACGGAGTTTCAATAAATCCAAACTCATTCACGCGAGCATGAATTGCAAGAGATGAAATCAAACCAATGTTTGGTCCTTCAGGAGTTTCAATTGGACAGAGGCGACCATAATGCGTATAGTGAACATCTCGAACCTCGAAGCCCGCACGCTCACGTGTCAAACCTCCAGGTCCAAGCGCTGAAGTACGGCGCTTATGTGTCAATTCAGATAATGGATTCGTTTGATCCATGAACTGTGACAACTGATTTGTCCCAAAGAATTGATTGACAACACTTGTAATAGTACGAGCATTCACGAGTTCTGAAGGAGTCATTGACTCACCATCATACATGCTCAAGCGCTCTTTGATGGTGCGTGACATTCTGGTCAAACCAAGATTGAACTGGGCTGACAATTGTTCACCAACTGTTCTTACACGACGATTTCCAAGATGATCAATATCATCAACAGTTTGCTTTTGATCATGAAGATCAATAAGATATTTGATGATTGTAACAATATCTTCCAAACGAAGTACAGTACAATCGAGCGGAGCATTCAATTTGAGTTTGTCATTCAATCTGAAACGACCTACGATACCTAAATCATAGCGCTTATCATTGAAGAACAATTTTTCAAGTAATGCCAAAGCAGTTTCCATATCCGGTGGATCACTAGAACGCATTTGACGATAGATCACCTCAAGTGCTTCTTCTCTTGTACGAGTGGTATCTTTTGCCAATGTTTTGGCAATCACAGGTTCATCATTCACATTTTCAAAACGGAATACACGAACTGTTTCAATTTCCGATTGTTTAAACACTTCCATAAGTGCTTCATCAATCACCATATCGCGATGAGCTAGAATTTCACCGGTGCTTACATCGATTACATCTCCACCGATTCTTCTACCAATATAACTTTCATCAAGTTGTTTGGCAGGAACATCCATGGCCAACTCAAACAGACCAAGAATTTGTTCATCTGATGAATATCCCAAAGCACGAAGTAGTGTTGTTACAGGGAATTTTTTCTTTCTATCAATATAGGCATACATCACATCATGGATATCAGTCGTGAACTCAATCCAAGATCCTTTAAATGGAATGACGCGTGCGGTATAAATTCTTGTCCCATTTGGATGCAATGCAGCATCAAAGAACACACCAGGTGAACGATGCAACTGAGCAACAATAACGCGCTCTGCACCATTAATGATAAATGTTCCTCGAGGTGTCATCGCAGGAATATTCCCGAGATACACTTCCTGTTCAATGGGATCGATATAATCTTCTGAAGATGGATCTGCTTTGCTGGAAAGACGCATGCGTGCTTTGAGTGCTTTCGCATAAGTCAATTCTCTTTCACGACATTCCTCTTCAGAATATTTCGGTTTTTCAACGAAATATTCCATGAATTCCAATTGAAAGATTTCAGATGAATCTTCGATTGGAAAATTGAGAAGAAATGCTTGTTGCAATCCTTTTGCTTTTCTTAAAAAAGGATGCAGATCTTCTTGTAAAAAGTCTTTATAGGATTCAATCTGTAGATTGAGCAAATCGGGATATGCGGCATATTCTCTTTGCTGAGCAAAATTGACGCGATCACGAAGGCGGACTATGCGTCCATCACTTGTATATTGAGGTTTATTCATTCGTCTTCTCCTTGGGATCAAGAGAGCAAACTCTGGTAAAATCTGTTTTGGCTATCATCTACTTGATGACAATCCAATGGATAGAGAAAAAATGACAATTTCCCGATAAGATCTTCAGAGGATCTGATCGAGAAATCCTATGTGTTTCGATGACGGAATATGTATAGTGTCCGTTGCGAACATCATGCCCTTCTAGGGATAGTGTAAAAGTCAACCATTGTCAAGACAAGAGCGGGCGGCATGCGGTGTTTATCCGTTGCCGCCCTCTCATTCGTTATTCCCCGAAGGGAGCGAAGCCGTGGGCTTAGCAGTACATTACTTGAGAGTAACTTTTGCGCCTGCTTCTTCGAGCTTCTTCTTGATTGATTCAGCTTCATCCTTGGATGCAGCTTCTTTTACAACTTTCGGTGCAGCTTCAACAATGTCTTTTGCTTCTTTCAAGCCAAGACCTGTGATTTCGCGAACAACTTTGATAACATTCAATTTGTTTGCGCCACCATCTGTGAGCTCAACATCAAATTCTGTTTGCTCATCTCCACCACCTGCTGCTGGAGCACCAGCTGCTGGGGCACCAGCCATCATCATAGGGGCTGCTGCTGTTACACCAAATTTTTCTTCAAGTGCTTTTTTGAGTTCAGATGCTTCAAGAAGTGAAAGCGCTCCGATTTTCTCTACCAATTCTTCAACGATTGCTGACATCGATGTTCTCCAAAAATTAAATTCAAATAATGTTCAAGTAATTATGCGGCTTTTTTCTTCGCGACTTCTTCAACAAGTGAAGCAACATCGCGCATGACCGCATTGATGGAACCGACAATTCCTGAAATCGGAGCATCAAGACTACCCATGATGGCTGCGATCATATCTTCTCTTGTCGGCAATGAAGCGATTTGCTTCAAATGCTTACCGTCAAAGAACTGGCCTTCGACTATTGCGGCTTTGAGCTTTGGTTTTTCCGATTTTTCAGATACTTCCTTGATGATTTTTGCGGGAGCGATTGCATCACTGTAACCACAAACTATTCCTGTCTGACCAAAGAACTTGTCTTCCGGAATCTCAAATCCACCAACTTCTGCCAATGCACGTTGAATCAACCTGTTTTTGGCAACTTTGAATGTGAGATCCTTCTTGCGAAGCTCAGAGCGGAGAGTATTACTCTCGGCAACGGTCATCGTTGAATAATCAAGAAGGTACAATGAAGTAGCACCCTGAAGCATGGATACTAAATCGGCAACAACCTGCTCTTTCTGCTGTTTGGTTACCATATTGTACGATATAAAAGTATAGTGACTTTCGGTCACGGCTCCGATTGCTCGGAGAGAAGCCCGTTATCCGAAAAGTGCGTAATAGACTGAATTAATTATTCTGCACTCGTTCCAGATAAGGATGATTCGCTTATTTGCAAACCTGGTCCCATCGTTGAACTAAATGCTATTCCGCGTACATATTTCCCTTTTGAAGTCAAGGGCTTAGCACGCAAAATGCTATTGTATAAAGCAAGAATATTCTCTGCTAATTGATCCGGTGTAAATGAACATTTACCAACGGATGCATGAACATTCCCTGCCTTGTCGACTCGATATTCGATCTTACCAGACTTCACCTCGTTGACGGCCTTTGCTACATCAAAGGTTACCGTACCGCTTTTCGGATTAGGCATGAGACCGCGAGGACCAAGAATACGACCGAGCTTACCAACCTCTCCCATCACATCCGGAGTTGCAATGATGACGTCAATATCTGCCCAGCCAGCCTGGATTTTCTCTGAGTATTCTTCAAGGCCTGCATAATCTGCACCTGCCGCCAATGCTTCTGCATCTTTGGGAGATTTGGCCATGACTAATACACGTACGGATTTACCTGTTCCGTGAGGAAGCGACACTGTGCCGCGAACGAGCTGGTCGGCTTTTCTGGGATCCACACCTAAGCGGATCGCCACATCGAACGATTCGTCGAACTTAGCGGTTGCATTTTTTTTAACCAGCTCTACCGCTTCGCGAAGAATATATTCTTTCGCGAGATCAACGTTTTTCATAGCGTTGTTGAAACGCTTGCCATGTGATTTCATGATACTATCGTTCAGTTAGAAAAGAAAAATTAACCTTCAACTACAATGCCCATTGAACGTGCCGTACCGCTAATCATGCTGATGGCACTTTCCATGGAATCACAATTGAGGTCCTGCATTTTGATTTTTGCAATGTCTTCAACTTGCTTTACTGTCACTTTCCCAACCTTTGTTTTATTGGGAGTTGAACTTCCACCTGGCAAACCAGCAGCTTTCGCAAGCAATACTGCAGCAGGAGGTGATTTTAAAACAAATGAAAAAGATTTGTCAGAAAAGAATGTGATCAAAGCAGGGATGATCATATCACCATCCTTGGCAGTTTTCGCATTGAATTCTTTGACGAATTGCATACCATTCAATCCACGTTGACCAAAAGCTGGACCAACCGGTGGAGACATGGTAGCTTGGCCCGCTTTAAGCTGAAGCTTGAAGGAACCCATTACTTTTTTTGCCATAACTTATTCGATACGTTATATGATACAATAATGTTCAGTGATTTTCCATTTCAACTTGACTAAAGTCAAGCTCAACGGGAGTTTTTCTTCCAAGAATTCCAACCTCAACTTTTAACTTTTGCTTTTCAATGTTCACTGCTTTTACAGTTCCACTGAATGTTGCAAAAGGTCCTTCAATTACCTTGACAGGATCACCGACAGCAAATGAAGTTTCAATCGTTGCAATATTCTTGCGCTCTTCCATTCTTCCTAAAATGCGATCAACCTCATCACGCTGGATTGGAGTTGGTTCTGTTTTTGTACCAGCAAAGCTTACAACTGAAGGAAGTGAACAAATAACCTCTTTCAATTTCTTGTCAAGATTTGCTTCAATCAACAAATATCCAGGCAATGTATTCTTGATGCGAGTACGACGCTTTCCATTACGGACTTCATACACAGTTTCCTGAGGAATGATCACGGATCTTACACGATCTTCAATGCCAAGACGCTTGAGCTCTTGCTCAATACTGGTCTTCACACGTGCCTCATGACTTGTGAATGTGCGTAGTGCATACCACTTGTGATCAGTGCGAGATGGCGTTGTGTTAAAATCTTCCATGATCATATCTCTGAAAAGTCAATTGCAGACAAAAAGATCCAGCTCCATTGAAGCTGAATCAATTCAAGTTCGCAATATTAGAATATCGTCTGAATGAATGAGGTCATCAAAAAGTCTATAACCCAAACAAATGTCGCAATCAATAAACAAGTAACTATGACCACAATTGTAGATTCTTTCAATTGTTGTTTTGAAGGCCATGAAACCTTCTTCATCTCCTTGGAGACTTCGCCTGAGTATTGTTTGATTTTCGCAATCATAAAATTCCTATGACATTTGTTGGCCGTAGCACGGGCGGTAGGACTCGAACCCACAACCTACGGTTTTGGAGACCGTTGCTCTACCGATTGAGCTACACCCGTAATCGCTAGTTATCGCATGTTAAGAGCTGATGAACGGGATTGAACCGTCGACCTCTTCCTTACCAAGGAAGTGCTCTACCAACTGAGCTACATCAGCGTTCATGCAGAACATCGGTACTGCAATGATTCGGTTGAGCGGGAGACGAGACTCGAACTCGCGACCAACAGCTTGGAAGGCTGTGACTCTACCAACTGAGTTACTCCCGCACTTCTACAAAGCATTTGCGTGGGCAGGGAAGGATTCGAACCTCCGAAGGCGAAGCCGGCAGATTTACAGTCTGCTCCATTTGACCGCTCTGGTACCTGCCCTTTACAATGCAGAGACTACAAAGTTATGCATTGTTTGGAAACTGACAAGGGTTCAGACGAAAAAAAATGGCCCCAATTCTCTAAAAATCAGCAAGAATCCACCAAATATTCAAAAAATGTGCGGTTAATTCTGAAGAAATTCCCTATTTTTGTTGTTCGCATTAAAAAGCCAATAATTATCAAAGTATATTTTCAGGATTAGGACCATGGCTAAGAAAGGAGCCCGCGTCATTATAACGCTAGAATGCACGGAAGCCAAGAAAGAAGGCAGGCCAGCTTCACGCTATACAACGACGAAAAACAAGCAAAATCACCCGGAGAGATTGGAAATCAAGAAATACAATCCCTTCCTAAGAAGACACACCCTTCACAGAGAAACTAGATAAGCCGTCATTTGACGGCTTTTTTTATCTCAAAGCATCCTCTAGAGCGGTCTTTGCATCTGTTTTGTCATCTCGATATTTCACTATCAATGGGGTAGAAACTGATAGCCCCCATTCCCTTCCAAATCCTGATTGTAAAGCCCTTGAACCAGGTATCACTACTGCATTTTCAGGAATCTCCAAAGGCACCCCTGTTTGCGGTTTCAAAATGTTCTCATGAACCAAATCATAAACATGAGTAGAAGCATTCAATATGACACCTGTACCTAATACAGCCCTCTTGCGAATCATTACTCCCTCATATACACCGCAGTTCCCACCAATCATGACATTGTCTTCAATGATGACAGGTCTTGCTCCGGCAGGTTCCAATACACCTCCGATCTGAGCTGCTGCACTGATATGAACATTCTTTCCAATTTGTGCACATGTACCTACCAATGCATGCGAATCAACCATCGTTCCTGAATCAACAAACGCACCTATGTTTATATACATAGGAGGCATACAAATCACACCAGGAGCCACATAAGCACCAGTTCTGATAGCAGAACCTCCGGGCACAAGGCGAATATTATCGGAGATCGTAATGTGTTTTAATGGTATAGAATGCTTGTCAAAAAATGGCAATGATCCTATAGACATATCAGAAAGATTCCCAAGTCTAAATAACATCAGGATTCCTTGCTTAACCCATTGATGAACTGTCCAAGAACCAGCTTCATCACTAGTTGCAGCTCTTATACTGCCTTCATTAAGGGCATCAAGAAATGCACTTAAGATTGTACGATGTTCAATGTTTTGCAACTCTTCGGCTGGTAAGCCCAGTAATGATTCAATTTGGGTTTGTAATGTATTCATTGAAATAGCCAAGAAATGTCGTAAGAACAAATGTCATGAAAGGCAAGTTAGCATTTTTGTATTTTTGTCAATGTTTTTCACTCTACTTCATAGTCCCAAAGAGATTGCATGTGAGTTACATGAATCAACATTGGAAGATGAATGCATAGATGAACTCATCGAACTTTCGCTTCAATTATTCGACATTCCACCAAATCGAGCATATTTTTCACGATTGCATGAAATGCAATCCCCGCTCGTCCTGATTGCTCGAAATATGAACGGTTTGATTGTTGGTTACAAGATTGGATATGCATTGTCTAAAGAAGTATTTTACAGCTGGCTTGGCGGAATCCATCCCGAATACCAACATCAAGGTATAGCTTCAGCCATGATTATCGCACAACATGCTTGGTGTAGGCAATCAAACTTCACATTGATCAGAACAAAGACACATATACAAAATCTATCCATGTATATTCTCAATCGCAACCATGGTTTTCATGTAGTAGGCTTTGATGAATCCGCAATTGTTGGCAAGCGGTTGTTGTTATCAAAAAATCTCTTTTCATAATTTTTATTCCCAAGATCATGAAGAAACTTATCATCATCATTTCAGCGCTCACTTCAATAGTTTATACCAATGCTAAACAATCCACTAAATCGGATTCTTTGAGATATAAAGGCGCTCAGTTTGTACATGATTGGAATGCAAAGATGACAGACATCATCATGGAAGATGGATTTTCACCGGCAGTCATTGCAAAACATTATGCCTATGCAAATATTGCAGCTTATACTGCAGCACAGCCTGGCTTTTCAAAGTTATATCGCCCATTGACCGGACAAATCAATCAGTTTACAAATCCTCCAATGCCTGATACTTCACAAATCTATGATTGGAGACTTTGCGCAATTGCAGCATATCGAACAATTGTCAATAAAGTACTATACCGTTCTCAGTATGCTGACAGCATGTACAAAGCACAAGTAAATGAAATAGAAAGTGAATATGAACAAGTGAATGATGGTGATGAGATTGTCACGCGTTCAATTAAACATGGTGAGAGTGTTGCTAAATATGCAATCTCTTGGTTCAAAGATGATGGGCATATCAAGAATCAAGGAAGACCTCGCTATAATTTCCCAAGAGGAAAAGGAAATTGGATGCCCACACCACCTGAGTTTGCAGACCCACTCGATCCATGGTTCAAAACAATGCGTCCTCTCGTCCTTGATTCTGCAAGACAGTTTGCACCACTTCCTCCGATCACCTATGATGAAACTCCAAATTCTCCATTCTATGATCAAGTAATGCAAGTGTATATCGCTTCAAAAAATTTGGATCCAGATCAAAAAGAAATCGCTGCATTTTGGGATTGCAATCCAATAAAAGCATGGCATCAAGGACATTTTGTTTTTAATACAAGACAAATATCTCCAGGCGGACACTGGATGGCTTTAACAAAAGTTGGTTGCGATCATGCACAAGCAAATATGATGGAAGCTATTGAAGCATATACGCTGGTAGGTATTTCATTATTCGATGCTTTTATTTCTGCATGGACTGAAAAATATACTTCTCATAGTATCAGACCAGTAACTTTCATCAATAAGTTTATTGATTCAACTTGGGAGCCATTTCTACAAACACCACCATTTCCTGAACATATAAGTGGACATAGCACAATCTCTGCTGCAAGCGCTGAAATTTTAACTAGACTTTTCGGTGAATTTCCTTATGCTGATTCCACTGAAATTCGATTTGGTCTTCCTATTCGATCTTTTCGCAATTATCATGATGCAGCATATGAAGCATCCATCAGTAGAATTTATGGTGGAATTCATTTTCGTAGAGGGTGTGATGAAGGAAATAGATTAGGCAAAGAAATTGGCGCTTATGTTTGGGACAGGCTACATCTCAGAAAACCGCGCGAACAATCTAAAGAATAATTCTAATGTCAAAAACGATTGCAATAAGCACAGGCGGTGGTGATGCACCGGGTTTAAATGCGGTTATTAGATCAGCAGTATTATCTGCGCATCAAAAAGGGTGGAAATGCATCGGGATTCGCAATGGATTTAATGGATTATTATCTCCTGAAATGTTTCATTCCGTGGGTGGAGGCACATTCGAATTGACTCCTGAATCTGTAAGGGGTATCACACACTTAGGTGGAACAATTCTTGGTTCAACAAATAAAGGTAATCCACTCTATTTTCCAATCAAACAACAAGATGGAAGCATAACTAAAATCGATAGAACAGATGAAGTTATTGCAGCATTGAACTCACTCAACGTCGACGCACTTATTTCAATTGGTGGAGATGGTTCAATGGAGATTGCTCATGCACTTGCACAAAAAGGAATGCAAGTGATTGGGGTTCCAAAAACAATTGACAATGACTTGGAAAAGACAAGTGCCACATTTGGTTTCGAAACAGCTGTTGAATTTTCAACCAATTGTATTGATAGATTGCATTCAACTGCCGAAGCACATGAAAGAGTAATGATTGTAGAGGTGATGGGTAGAAATGCCGGTTGGATAGCTCTGCATTCAGGAATAGCAGGTACCGCAGACTGCATTCTCATTCCAGAAATTCCCTATTCGATTGAATCGATCATAAAGAAAATCAATGAAAGAGAATCCAAAGGACATCATTTTTCTATCATTGTCATCGCAGAAGGTGCAATGCCGAAAGATGGAGAAGTATCAACAATTGAACATTCTTCAGGGAATACTGTAAGACTTGGCGGTGCGGGTGAAAAATTACTTCATGAAATTGAACGACGCACATCAAAAGAGATACGACTTGTCGTCCTTGGTCATTTACAAAGGGGCGGAATGCCAACCGCCAATGATAGATTGCTTGCCCTACGATTTGGTGCATCTGCAGTTAGGGCAATTGAAGAAGGTCATACAGATGTCATGGTTGCGCTTGCTCCCCCTGATGTTATCAATGTACCTCTCTCAGAAATTGCTAAAAGAACAAAACTGGTACCGGTGAATAGCGATATCGTTCGAACAGCAAAAGAAATCGGAATCAATTTTGGTGACTGAATGAATAATCTTCCCATACAAACTATTGCTTTACTCCCTGATCACATAGCAAATCAGATAGCTGCCGGCGAAGTGGTACAAAGGCCCGAATCAATTATCAAAGAATTGGTTGAGAATGCAATTGATGCAAGCGCTAGCTCAATTATTGTCATTGTACATAAAGCTGGTAAACAAGCAATCCATGTTATTGACAATGGATCTGGAATGCAAAAGGATGATGTTATTCTCAGCATCCAAAGACATGCAACAAGTAAAATCAAAACATCTCAAGACTTAGAAAGAATATCCACTTTGGGGTTCCGTGGTGAAGCATTGGCATCCATTGCAGCTGTCTCACATTTGGAAATCAAAACTAGAACTTCTGATTCAGAGCACGGTTGGTCTCTAACGATTGAACCATTGGAAGAGCATGTTCTCGAACCATGCCAAACCGATATTGGCACGCAAGTAATTGTGAAAAACATGTTTTTTAATGTACCAGCAAGAAAGAAGTTTCTTAAATCTGACCTCGTTGAATTCAGAACTATCTCTGAAACAATGTATCGAGCTGCATTAAGTCACCCCGAATGTAGATTTACATTTTATGATGGCGATACACTTGTTTTTGATGTTCAGCAATCCGATTTGCTTGGAAGAATTGAAGCACTCTACGGGAAAGAGGTATCACAAGGACTTTTACCTTTACATCATGAAACACTTGAAGTAGTTATCACAGGTTTTGTTGGACTTCCCCATTTGGCAAAGCAATCACGTGCCGGCCAACATTTTTTCATGAATTCCAGACCAATCATTAGTAGATCACTATCCCATGCAGTGTTTCAGCCTTTTGAACATCTAATAGAAAAGAATATGCATCCATTTTTTGTTGTGAATCTTACATTAGATCCTACAAAAGTTGATGTCAATGTTCACCCACAAAAACACGAAGTAAAATTTGAATATGAACGTGGAATTTACAATGCCATTCATCAAGCTGTAAGCAATGCATTGTCAAAAGCCCATATCATACCTGAAATGCAATTCAGAGATCAAGTTTCTGATCAACCATTTGAACGACTCAGCATTGCAACACAATTCGGTTCAAAAACTCCTGACGCTCCATTATATGTCAATCGACTAACTGGTGAAATAATTCACCAGACTGATCATAATCCATCATTTCAACTATCAGATTCAGGAAACATTACACCTCAACATCGCACTGCTTTTGAACATTTGTTTGGGAGCGAAGAATCTCTCATTCAATCTCGTGAGCAAGAACAACAATCTCCGCAAAAAATCTTAGGATCAATGTGGCAATTACATGCCAAATATATCTTCGTTCAACATGAAGAAGGCGTGATGATTATCGACCAACATGCAGCGCATGAACGCATACTATATGAGCGTGCATTAAAAGCTCTCAATGAACAAGGAATGCAGGGGCAATCATTACTATTTCCAATCCCCTTGCAACTTCTTCCCGAAGATCAATTGGTCTTTATGCAAATCAGAACTGATCTTGAAAAATTAGGATTTACATTTGTTGAACATCATGGGCAAGTCAATATTACTTCTGTACCGTTTGACATTTCAGCAGGTACAGAACATGAAGCTGTTCAGGATATCATCACACAATTCAGAGAATATGAAGAACTTAGATCACAAAGTAGTAGAGACAATTTAGCTGCATCCATGGGGTGTAGAGCAGCAATAAAAGCCGGGCACATCTTGACTGTAGATGAAATGAAGTCACTTGTTCAAGATCTGTTTGCTTGCGATATGCCAGGAGTTTGCCCTCATGGTAGGCCTATCGTTTTGGAAATGCAATTGCGTGAATTTGATCGCAGATTTGGGCGAACATCGTAAATATCACCATTTTATATTATTTTTAGTTTGCAATCAATGATTGTGGACACATATTCGTCACTCATATCTATTCACTATTTCGAACTATGTTCGATTATGCTCAAAGCCTTTGGAGCCTTTAACTCATGATGAACAATATGAATCAAAATTCCGAACAAAATACATCCGACAAAAAATCTACAAGAACACCAAAGAGAGATGAAAAATCTTCCGGTCCAAAACCTAATTTTCGCAAATCGGGAAATGATCTTCGCGGAGGACAAGGTCCTGGTGAATCACCTACTGGTAGATTCATGCGATCATTACTCATTTGGGGTGCAATGTTTTCTGGTATTGTGATCGTTTACATGCTAATGCATGCAAATCAAAAAAAAGAGTGGGCAATTTCTTATACGCAATACAAAACTTTACTCACTGAAAATAAAATTGCCTCAGCAACAATTGAAAAATCTCAATTTAATCGATATGTATTCAGAGGAACACTGAAAGAACAGATATCAATGAATGTTGATAATGGCAAATTCACCTATATTCAACATTTCACTACAGAACTTGGATTTCTTGATTCTTCTATGGAGAAAGAATGGTCTGACCGTGGAATTTATTGGGTATACAAAGAAGGCGATAGCCCATGGTGGGGGATGCTCATTTCTATCTTACCGTGGCTTGCATTGATTATTGTGTACATGTTTGTAATGAGAAGAATGCAAAATGGTGGTGGACCAAAAGGTATTTTCTCATTTGGAAAAGCAAGAGTACGAATGCTTAATGAAGGTCAAGGCAATCGCGTGATGTTCACTGATGTAGCAGGATGCGATGAAGCAAAATATGAATTGCAAGAAGTTGTTGAATTTCTTCGTGATCCTGGAAAATTTCAAAAACTAGGCGGAAAGATTCCAAGAGGTGTTTTATTGCTTGGTCCTCCTGGCACTGGAAAAACTCTATTGGCTCGAGCAGTTTCCGGTGAAGCGAATGTTCCATTTTTCTCAATCTCTGGTGCAGACTTTGTAGAGATGTTTGTTGGAGTTGGAGCAAGTCGTGTTCGAGATTTATTTGAACAAGCAAAAAAGAGTGCTCCATGCCTTGTGTTCATTGATGAAATTGATGCCGTTGGAAGACAACGCGGAGCAGGTCTTGGAGGTGGTCATGATGAGCGTGAACAAACATTGAATCAATTATTGGTAGAAATGGATGGTTTCGAACAGAATAGTGGGATCATCATCATAGCTGCCACAAATAGACCTGATGTTCTTGATGCGGCTTTATTAAGACCCGGAAGATTTGACAGACAGGTAGTGGTGGATAGACCAGATGTGAAAGGTCGTGAGGAAATCCTCAAAATTCACATGAAAAATATTCCGACACATGCAGATGTCAATCCTGAAATCATTGCAAGAGGTGTGACAATGGAAGATTTTGAAAATGCTAAAGATAAAATCATCATGGGCGTTGAACGCAAAAGCATGGTGATTTCAGATAAAGAAAAAGAAGTCACTGCATATCACGAGGTTGGTCATGCACTTGCAGGAAAACTTCTGCAATTGAGTGATCCGGTGCACAAAGTGACAATCATTCCTCGTGGCAGGGCATTGGGAGTAACATCATATCTTCCATCCGAAGAAATGCATTCTTATTCTCGTGAATATCTTGAAACTAGGATTGTGACGCTATTAGCTGGCAGGGCAGCAGAAAGAGTTGTATTCAATCAACTCACAACAGGTGCAGGAAATGATCTTGAACGTGCTACCGGTCTAGCCCGGAAAATGGTATGTGAATGGGGCATGAGTGATGCTGTTGGACCTGTTATGGTTGCCAATAAGCAAGAAGAAGTTTTTCTTGGAAGAGAGATAGCTCAAAAAAGTGATATCAGTGAACAAACTGCTCAACTTGTAGATACAGAAGTAAAAGCAATACTCGTTAAAGCAAGCAATTCAGCTGAAGAATTGCTCAAAAACAATATCGAACTACTTCACAAGGTTTCGAAAATTCTCTTAGAAAGAGAAACAATTGATGGCGAGGAATTAGACAAAATCATAAGAGGCGAAGAATTACCTCCATTGACTATTATTTCCAAATTGGAGAAATTTGCTAAAGATTTGCCAAGAAATGAGCAGTCAATACCAAACGAACAAAAAGATGAACCTGCGAAAGAGTCAATGAAAGACCAAGAAAGCGCAGGTTAATCAAACACATTTCATGTGAATTGTTGATTTTTGCATGCCCCTTTCATTGTTTGAATGGGGCATGTTTCTTTCACAGAGATGCAGATATGGGATTTTCCAACGTCATAGCACAACAAAGAGTAAAAGCAATGCTCTCCGGCGCAATCAAGTCGGGGGCCATTGCACATGCATATTGTTTTTATGGTGAAGAAGGGATTGGAAAAGATGCTCTGGCAATCTCATTGGCACAAATTCTCAATTGCAACAATCCAATATCAGTATCAGATGGAACTGTCGATTCATGCGGTAAATGCAAGAATTGCCTGGATATCAATAGATTAGAACACCCCAATCTGATGTTTATCACTGCATTGCCGGCTGGTAAATCCACTGCAAAACTTGAGGACTCCCCCCTCTTACAATTATCTGAAGAGAACTTAGCATTGTACAAAGAGGAAATCTCCCTCAAAGCTGAAGACCCCTATCATTCCATTTCTCTTCCGAATGCACAAACTATTCGAATTGCTTCCATCAGAGATATCAAAAAACAAGTAAAAATGACAGCCACACAAGATGGTCGCAGAGTGTTCATTCTGTCTCAAGCAGAAAGAATGAATATGGAAGCAGCGAATGCATTTCTTAAAACCCTAGAAGAACCTCATGACAATATCACATTCATTCTGACAACTTCAAAAAAAGACGCTCTTCCGCAGACCATTCTTTCCCGTTGCCAACAAGTGTATTGTGATATTCTTCCACAAACAGATTTAGCACATGCATTAATTGACAAACATGGCATGTCAATAACTGAAGCGCAGTTAATTCAGGCATTTGCTCAAGGTAGTTATGGCCGAGCGCTCGCATTTATGAATGAAGATATACAATCAATGCGAAGTGATATCATAGATGTTCTACGAAGTGCCTTAAAGAGAAAACACTATAGATTAGATTTAATGCAACAATTAGAACATGCGATAGCAGACAAAGACCGAACAAAACTAGAACTCATGCTAAGGATGCTCGCATTATGGTTACGAGATTGTCATTATGCAGTGAATGTTTCAGACAGCAATGATGGGATCATGAATAGTGATCAAGTTGAATCGATTCGTAAATTTGCTAGTGCATTCCCTAATGCCGATTATCACTCAATACTGGAAATGATCGAATCATCAATAGAGCAGATTCGGAGAAATGTTAATGGAAGTCTTGTGATGTTTACAACGATGATGGCCTGTAGGGAGACATTCTTATTGAATACCAAAGAGTTTATTGATCATGCACCAACGGATTTATCACGATGACGCTTCTTGATCGATATATCATCAGGCAGTTTCTTGCTACTTTCCTCTTTAGCATCCTAGCTTTGTGCATTATCTTTCTGATCGTGAATATCATGGAAACACTTGATAAATTCATAGATCAACATATTTCTATTGAGTTAATCACAACATATTATTTGAGTTTCCTTCCCGAGATCATCAAATTACTCACACCAATTGCCATGCTTATGGCGGCATTGTTCTCTATTGGAAAATTATCCAATCTCAATGAAATTACTGCCATGAAGTCTGGAGGAATGAGTTTATACCGATTAATGTTCCCATTATTCATCGTCAGTTTGTGTATCACAGGTTCGCATTTATATTTCAATGGCTGGATTGTTCCTGCATCAAATGCAAAGAAATTGTCGATAGAACGAAATGAATTAAAGAAACAAACTATCTCTTCAACATTGTTTAATGTCTATCTCCGAGATTCAGATGTAAAAAACATCATCATGAATAATTATGATGGAATTCAGAAAGCTGGTTCAGGAATCATCATTGAAGAGTTTACTTCTGAATTGAATCCACGCATTAAACGCAGAATTGATGCAGAAAGATTACAATGGGATACGATATCGAAACAATGGATTGCGATCAGAGCGCATGAACGAATCTTATCCGAAGACTCAACATTCAAGGTTACGTTCATCTCCCATGATACCTTACCCGTAGAACTTCAAACGCGTCATGATGATATCATAAGGATGCAACAAACACCTGATGAGCTCAATTATGATGAGCAAAAATCGTATATCTCTGCATTGGAACGAGGCGGGAAAGATACACGAAGACAACTAATCGAATATCACGGACAATATGCATTCCCATTTGCAAATATCATTGTTATTCTTTTTGCCATTCCATTTTCTGCCATTCGAAAAAAAAGCGGACTCGCACTTGAAATTGCAACAGCAATGATTGTATCATTTTTATATCTGGCATTCACTAAGATTGGTCAGAATATTGGATATTCAATGGAAATTGATCCAATGCTCGTTGGTTGGTTTCCGAATATTCTCTTTTTCACAATAGCCATTCTCAATATCTTCAGAATGCGCACATGATACTTTGAATGGATTTTGTAATTTTGTTCTGAATTTATTGAGTGTATAACATGTCATTGCCACATACTCCATATCAATCCAAAAATACTTTGCGTATAGTGACTGCTGCATCATTATTTGACGGACATGATGCTGCAATCAATATTATGCGAAGAATCATACAGGGTTCCGGCGCAGAAGTAATTCATCTTGGACATAATCGTGCAGCTATGGAAGTTGTGGACTGTGCAATTCAAGAAGATGCTCAAGCGATTGCAATGACAAGTTATCAAGGTGGGCATGTAGAATACTTTAAATACATGCATGATTTACTCAACGAAAAGAATGCAGGTCATATCAAGATATTCGGTGGCGGTGGTGGAACTATACTTCCAACCGAAATTCAAGAATTACATGATTATGGCATCAATCGCATTTACTCTCCCGATGATGGAAGATCCCTTGGCTTGCAGGGTATGATCAATGATTTATTGGAGCAATCCGATTTCGAGACCCCTGATACATATGACGGTGCAACCTTATGGGAAGAAATGCTTCAGAAGAATCCCAGAGCACTGGCTCAAGGAATTTCATTGATTGAAAGAGGCATCATAACAAATGAGATGGTTTCCGATAAACTATCTATTCCATCTGCAACAATACCTGTTCTTGGAATAACCGGAACCGGAGGCGCTGGTAAATCATCGCTAACCGATGAATTGATTTTGCGTTTTTTGGAAGATAATCCAACATTGCGTCTTGCAGTATTATCTGTAGATCCTTCAAAAAGAAAAACAGGCGGTGCATTGCTTGGAGATCGCATTCGCATGAATGCTGTTAGCAATTCACGTGTATATATGCGTTCTTTTGCAACAAGACAAGCCAATATTGCTTTAAATCCTAATGTCAAAACCGCTATTGAACTCATGCGTTTTGCTGGATTTGATTTTATCATTGTAGAAACAGCGGGAATAGGCCAAAGCGACTCCGAAATTACTTCAATTGCTGATGTTTCTTTATATGTCATGACACCTGAATTCGGTGCTGCTACACAATTGGAAAAGATTGATATGATTGACTATGCAGATTTGATAGCAATCAACAAATTTGACAAAAGGGGTTCTCAAGATGCATTGCGTGATGTAAGGAAACAATATCAGCGTTCGCGACAAGCATGGGATTCACAACCTGAAACAATGCCAGTATTTGGAACCATTGCTTCTCAATTCAATGATGTAGGAGTCAATGGATTATACTCTGCAATTGTACAACAATTTAAGTCATTGAAAGATGTCTCATTCCCATTCTCTATGATAGAACGATCACAACATTCTCAGAAAAAATCAATCATACCACCTGATCGAACACGATATTTGGCTGAGATAACTGAAGAGAGCAAACGATATGAAAAAATGGTTGAAGAACAATCTACAGTTGCTCGATCGCTCTTCCAAGTGAAAGGAACGATGGATTTGTTAGCATCAAAAAAGAATGACTGATTATTTTTTTTCAGCTGCAATCAGAACATCCAGAGCTGTCTTGAGGATGAGCATCATGGTACCTCTTGCCTGATCTGAAATTAGATCCTCTTCATCATCATCCTCGTCTTCCACCAATAGTATTTCAGCAATGGAAGCCAAAAGATGTGGTTGTGGGTATGACTCAAGCATTCGCTCAATAACTACAATACCATCACCAGCAGATTCCCCCTCGAGTGTCATCATCACATCAATGTTCTTATCTTCAATTTCGTAAATATCATCCTCAACAATAGTTTGTATTGATGGACCATATTGATCAAATACTTTCCAGATAACAATCCCCGCATACATGAGATTCTCTGCTTCTTCATCTGTAAATTCTTCAGGAGGAGTCATCAAATATTCAAGAAGTGCAGGTTGCTGTTGTTCCATTGAATCAACCAAATCCATTGAGGTTTGTTCATCGAGAATTGCCATGGATTTCCACACATCTTCAATGTGTTCGGGTTGTATAATTACTCCCATATTTCACTCCTATGATATTCGATGTGGATCGGTCAATACTTCCATGACCGACAAAAGTTGAAATGCTTCCTCATTTGATTCTCCGCACATATCTTTCATTGGTTTCAATGAAGTGCAAACAGTAGGTCTTTCAGGGGAATCAAAAATGGAGCAAAGATTGTCATGTGTTAGGTGAATGCAGCGCATTCCGGCCGGCTTTCCTAGCGGCATTCCTGGAATTGGGCTATTGATTGAAATGACAATGCAACATGCACCACATCCAACTCTACATTCATATTCCATGGAATGTGTCAAGATTCACTGAGAAATGCATCAATTTCTTCAATCCATATACGAGCGTGAGCATCACTTGGCATACGCCAATCGGCACGTGGAGACAAAGCAATGGAACCTACTTTGACGCCATCTGGCATACTCGAACGCTTGAATTGTTGGGTAAAAAACCGCTGATAAAAGAAGCGTAAATGTCCTGCAATCTGTTGCAAAGTATATTCATGCTTCCAAGCATAATAACAAAGCATGATGATTTTTCTTGGACCAAATCCATGACGCATCATATAATACAAGAAAAAATCATGTAGTACATAGGGTCCGATGATATCTTCAGTTTTTTGCGCAATCTCACCCTTCTGCGATAAAGGCAATAATTCAGGTGAAACAGGTGTATCAACAATTCCTCGAAGGATTGCACTCATATGTTCATTAGGATGCTTGCTCGCATAAAAATCAACTAAATGTTTGACGAGTGTTTTGGGTACTCCCGCATTCACTCCATACATGCTCATATGATCGCCATTATATGTGCACCATCCAAGTGCAAGCTCAGACATATCGCCTGTTCCAATTACTAAGCCTGCATATTGATTTGCACAATCCATGAGAATCTGGGTGCGTTCTCTTGCCTGGGCATTTTCAAAAACAATAGAATGATCTGTTTCGGCATGCCCAATATCACGAAGGTGTAATGCTACAGCATCATGTATTGGAATTTCTTTCAATGTCACCCCACTCGCATTTGCAAGTAAACGTGCATTCGAAAGTGTATGTTCAGATGTTCCAGGACCCGGCATTGTTATAGCAATAATTTGTGCGGGATCAATATTCAAAATGGAGCATGTTTCCAAGCAGACTATTAAGGCTAATGTTGAGTCGAGTCCACCTGAAAGACCAACTATCATGGAAGTCATACCAGTTCTTCTCAGTCTTCCAGCTAGCCCCATTGCTTGAATATGTAAAATCTCTTGAAAACGATCCTGTGCATGTTCCTGCGGGATAAAAGGCATTGAATCAATGTCTCGATAAAGAACATCAATCATTGCATCTCTTAATAGTGGTAATTCAAACACAGTAAATGCCATTGCATGAGATGCTTGTGTTCGTGAAAGTGTTCTTCGTTCATGTAGCAATACATCAATATCAATATCTGCATAGATAATGGTTGTCTCAAATGAGTGAGCCAAGCCTTCAGCAAGCATCACGCCATTTTCGGCAATCATGGTATGTCCTGAAAAGACGGTATCCATTGTGGATTCGGAAGGACCTGAAGAAGCATATAAATATGCACTAATTGTGGATGCTGATTGCATATTCACTAGTGATTTACGATACTCTTTTTTCCCAACCAATGCATTGCTTGCAGAAAGATTTGCAATGATGAATGCTCCCTGCTCTGCCATGAGTGAGCTGGGTGGAATCATACTCCAAAGGTCTTCACATAATTCAATCCCAAAAACAATCTTTCCGGATTTAAACAAAAGATGTGATTGCAATAAACACTCTATTGCATTTCCTGAAGCATCTGTTAGCATAATCAAACTGTCTTCATGCAATTCATCACCTGAAACAAACCACCGAGCTTCATAAAATTCATGATGGTTTGGAATGATTGTTTTAGGGACCAATGCATGAATTGTACCTCCCTCTAGCACTGCAGCACAATTGTATAATTTTCCCTCATGTTGAATTGGGACACCTGCAATAACAATAACTCCGGAAGGAACATGCTCGGCAATGGAACAAAGTCCATGCATGGAAGAAGTGATTAATTGCTCTTGAAAAAACAAATCGCCACAAGTATAACCGGTAAGAGATAATTCAGGAAATACAATGATTTGGGAACCCTTATTCATCGCTTCTTGCATGGCTTTCACATGACATTCCACATTGTGTTGGATGTCGGCAACGCGTAATTCATGAGAAATTACAGCTACGCGGCACAGTGATAGTGAAGACAATGTCATCATTGTTTTTTCTCTGCAATAGTTTTTACACGAAACACGGTAAATCCATGATATGCTCCAATAGGCTCTATACGAGGATCTTTCCGCATTTCTTGCGCTCTTTTGATTTTTGCTACGAAAAATACGGGCTTTTTCGATGCACCATTCATTAATTCTTCATCTGAATATCGAGAATATACAGGGAAAGCTGATGGCGGAAGCTTTTCGGAATAAAACAAATGCGCATAGCTTTTAAATCCCGAAGGGTATAAAAGGACATCTTTTCCCTTCAATGATTGATAGAAAGATATTGGAGATGCCTGCGTATAGCCTTCAATCTTTGGAGCTATTATGGGTAGGAATGCAAAGAGACTTACTGCTGTGGATGTCGCTAACACGAAAAGTCCCTTTTCTATTGACTCTTGCTTCCGAAGATAGAATAAAGCTATCAATGCAATGGAGACATATACTATACCTATACCGATTTCATAGCCATGCCAAATAACAGGAGCCTCTAGGTTCTTTCTTGCGAATTCATCTTTTATCAATGGTATAAGAGATGAAACATTCATTCCAATGATTGGCACAATCAACAATAGGATTGTCCATACAAACACTCCTATTGGTAATCCAAATGATAGGAATTTTTCTATTGTTCGCTTTTGAAGAATCTCTTTCAATGCAATTGCACTAAGAAATGTCAATGGCAAATAACAAAGAGATGAATAATGGATGATTTTTGTTTTGACTATTGAAAATAAAATCAGCGTTATCCAAAAAACAATCATCATCAATCGAATGTCAATGGTAGATGAATGATATGTAAACAATTTTTTTAATGCAAAAAAAGAAGCTGGAAAGCAACCGATCAGCAATATGACCACATGATAGTAGAAAGGACCAGAATGTCCTGCATCACCGGTCGAAAAAAGTCGAATTTGATACTGAATAAACTCATTGATGAACCATGTTCCATTATTTATGACTTCAAGACCAAACCATAATAATGCCGTAAGCATGGCTATGAAAGTCATGCCAAGCATCCATTGCATTGAACGAAAGAATTGAGGTAGGTCATTTTCTTTTCTATAATCAAGGATTGCTAGTAGGAAAAATGTACCTGCAGAAAGTATATAAGCAACAGGGCCTTTTGTAAGAATTGCTAGACCTATGCACATTCCACTAACCAAAAAAGAAGTAAATGATCGCTCTTTCAGTTCAGGTAAACTTGGAAGGAGTACCCCAAGAATGATGAATAGATTAAACCAAGGGTCTATGATGCCGGTTTTGAAATAGAAATGAGGGAGGAATGAACCAACATACATCAGTGGCCACAGTAAACCTATTGTTCTACCTTGTAATTGTTTTCCAAGCAAGAATAATAATGGCAATGTTATTGCACCACAGAAAGCATTGGGTACTCTTGCCGCAAATTCATTAATACCGAATACATTCATTGATAGTGCTTGCAACCAAATGAACAATGGAGGTTTTTCCCAAAATGGTTGATAATCAATATGCACTCTCAGATAATCGCCGGTAAGTATCATTTCTCTTGCCGCCTCGGCAAAATTGATTTCGTCCCAATCAAATAAATGTACCGATCCCAGAAATGGTATAAATAGAAGCAATCCAAGAATGAACAGTAGTACTGGGATATGACGATCATATATGCGGGATTGATCACCGAGCATTTTGTGGACCTTTAGCTCGATATTCTTCAATAATGTTCCTAAGTCCATCTTGTAATTCGATGGAATACTTCCACCCGAGTCCAGAGGCCTTATCAACATTCAACACTTTTCTGGGAGTACCATCCGGTTTTGAAGAGTCAAAACTAATTGTTCCTTTAAAACCAACGATAGAAGCAATGATCTGTGCTATCTCTCTGATTTCTAAATCTTTCCCAGTCCCAATATTGTAACAGTAATCCTCAGACTGAGCATGTATATGCTCCAAGAAATAGAGTACAGCATCTGCGCAATCTTGTGCATGCAGAAATTCTCTTCTTGCCTTTCCTGTTCCCCATAATGTCAATGTATGTGGTTGAATACCTATGCTTGCTAAACATGCAAATAATGAATCATCAGTTGATAGATCCCATTCATTGGGAATTCCAATAGAAAGATCACTTCTTAAAGCCGATACATTCCCTTCCGATGCATACTTTGCAAGGAAACACTTACGAATAATTGCAGGTATGACATGTGAATGAAGGAGATGATAATTATCATTGCTTCCATAGAGATTTGTAGGCATTAAGGACAAAAAATTCGAACCATATTGAATATTATAAGCATGACACAAACCAATTGCAGAAATTTTTGCAAGTGCATAAGACTCATTGGTGGATTCTAAAGCGCCTGTCAATAATGATGTTTCAATGATAGGTTGTTCAGCATATTTTGGATAAATACAGGATGATCCAAGGTTAATAAGTTTCTTTACACCATGAATATGGGCGGCATGGATTACATGCAAAGCAATAGCCATATTGTCATGGATAAACTCGGCAGGATAGGTATTGTTGGCAAGGATTCCTCCAACCTTTGCAGCAGCAAGAATCACATATTCAGGTTGTTTTTCTTGAAAAAAGTCAAGAACAGCTTGCTGATTACATAAATCAAGTTCTGATTTCGAAGCAGTAATCAATGTTGTAAAACCCTGCCTCTTCAGTGAAGAATATATCGCACTTCCTACCAGACCATTATGTCCGGCAATATATATGCGAGCATCTTTTGACAAAGTCATTTCTTTTTCAAAGAAAAAGATTGAAAAAACTTTTTCGCTTCTGCATTATCAGTCGCATTTTTATTCGACGATTGATAAATCAATTGATATATCCGGGGTGGAGCATAGATATTTTCACATTTAAAATACACTGATTTGTCACCCTCGCCTTTGGCAGTGAAATATGCAATGCGAGAATGATATAACCCTTCTCGAACTATTTTGACTTTTCGCTTTACTGTTCCACCAAGATTTGAGATCAATTGATGTTGCAATGTATCAAGCAAAATCTTGCTATTCTTTGCCAAGACTGAATCTTTTTCTTGTATTTTCTTAGCATCTAATTCATAAAGGGCAATCATCGAAGCACTTTGTGCACCATTCGATACATAGGCATAGAATTGTGTTTCACCAAATGTGGTCGTAATTGTTGAGGTATCCCCTTTTATTATTCCATGAGAACCAGGAAATTGTATCGAGAATCCACCTTCATCATGGATGAATTTCTTTGGCTTAGCAGCAACGATTCGCTTTCTATACACCTTGCGTTTCTTACGTGCATGAGCATCCACCGGATCGGTGAATAACAGTGCTATTCCACAGAACAGAATCAATACACGAAACAACATAGTTTTTCTCCAAATGAATACATGCAAAGATACGAATACGATAAGGATTTATCTTTCAAACACTTTAATGTTTAATGCATCTTGTAGGGTTATAGCATCATCTTCTGACAAATGCTTCATTCCAAGTAATTGTGGAATGATTGCCTTACATATAGCAACATATACCTCATCCATTCCGGGAATGGACTTGATTGCGGATCTATTGGCAATAATAGTTTCCACATCGCAACGAATAAGTGGCCCTGTAAGTTGATCCAAAGGAGAATGTCCATCAATCAATGCAGCATGCGCTCGCTTTACACTCGTACTTTGAATGGTTGGCAAAAATATCTCTGATGGTATACCTGCTTCTTTAGCCATCTCAGAGGTGAGGGCAATGAGCATTTGTAAAAGATTTGCAGATGCAACAGCAGTGGCATGATAAAGGGCTTTGTGTTCTATTGCTTGCTTTGACAACTCATGTGGAATCCCACGCAATGTTTGTATCAAAGAAACAACATATTCAGCATTTTCTTCTTCACATTGATAACCCCACGGTATGTTTGGAAGATCTTCGCATGAAACGATTGTTTGAAATGGATGCATTGCAATTGTAGCAATTGAAGAATCTTTGCCGACAAGTATTTCTGAAGTTAGTGAACCTGAACAATGAATTAGTGCATAACATCCCTTTCCAATATGCATTGCATGGATGAGATCTGATACATCTTTTATGGCTGAATCTGGAATAGCAAGAATGATACTATGATGTGCAATAGGGATATCACTCAATGAAGTACATATTGGCACTTCTAATTCCGCTGCTTGTATTCTTGCTTCTTCATTTCTGATATAAATCCAAGAAAGCAAACCTGCAGCATTGAGAGCATGTGCAAGTGATGCACCAAGAGACCCATAACCTATGATTCCAATGGGTTTCATTCTTCTTTCAAAATGGAATATGAATCTTTTGAGTCTTTGATCACATATCCAAGTGCCAATACTTCTTTTCTCAAATCATCTGCATGAGTAAAGTTCTTAGATGCTTTGGCATTCCATCTTTGTTCGGCAAGATCTTTCACTTTTTCTGGGATTTCTTCTGCTTCTGGTCTTGGAGAAATTGACCATACACCAACAATCTCATTGATATCATACATCAATTCCAAGAAAGAAGGTTTATCTCGATGAGAAAGAACTTCAGCAGGAAATCTTTTCATAAATGCAAATATTGATTCGATTGCTTTAGGCAAATGCAAATCATCACATAATGCTGAGAAGAATTCATTGCGCAATGCATGTATTTCCTCAGCATGATTATCATGTCCTGCATTACCTTCAAAACATGCATACACATATTCTTGCACTCTTTTTCTTGCCTTTGAAGCAGATTCAATACCAAATTCAGTGAAATTAAATACTGAACCATATTGTGCATTCACCATAGAAAATCGAATGTCAAGTGGGTCCATTCCTTTTTCAAGTAAATCCCTAAGTGTATAGAAATTTCCAAATGACTTACTCATTTTTTTCCCTTCTACTTCAAGGAATTCATTGTGGCACCAGAATTGTGCAGTCTCACTTCCATAACCAGCTTTGCTTTGTGCAATTTCATCTTCATGATGAGGAAAACGTAGATCAATTCCACCGGTATGAATATCAAATGGTAGTCCTAATATTGCATGTCCCATTGCAGAACATTCGATATGCCAACCGGGTCTTCCAGGTAGCTGATAGTTACCAAGTTGGAATTCCCAATATGGCTCACCCTCTTTTTGAGCTTTCCAGAGGACAAAATCGCTGACATGTTCTCGGGAGTATTCATCTGCGTCTATACGAACACCAGATTTGAAATGTTCTTGATCTATTGCAAACAATCTTCCATACTCTTCTTTTTCACGCCATTTTGCAACATCAAAATATATGCTACCTTCCGATTCATAAGCAAAACCTTGCTGATGAATATTGCGAATCAGCTCTTGCATTTCATGAATGAAATCAGTGGCCCGTGGCATGATGGAAAAATCTGATTCTTTGATCCCAATTTGTGCTAAATCATTTCGAAATTCTTGTTCGTAAAATGATGTTAATAATTTCAGATTCACTTTTGGATCTTGTGTTTGCAATCCAAATGATGCATTCCATTTTTCACTGCCAATTGCGCTATCGCGAATTGTTTTGTCATCAATGTCTGTGATATTCATCACCCACTTCACTCGATAACCGCAAACAATTCGAAGTGTTCTTTGTAAAATATCAGGAAACAAAAATGCTTTGAGATTCCCAATATGCGCATAGTCATACACTGTTGGACCACATGAGTACATGCGTACTTCTCCTTCCTTCAAAGGGAGAAAAGGTTCAACTGTTTTTGTAAGGGTATTATATAGCGAAAGTTTCATGTCGACAAAAAAGGCCGGATCAACCGGCCTGTGAATAATCAGGGAACTATTCTGTAAATCATTCTTGGGAATGGTATCACCTCACGAATGTGCTCCGCGCCGGAAATCCATTTGACTGTCCTTTCAACTCCAAGACCAAATCCTGAATGCGGGACCGAACCATATTTTCTTAAATCTAGGAACCATTCAAAAGCTTCTCTTGGCAAATCTTCATGTTCGATGCGAGAAAGCAATGCATCAAAGTCATCTTCTCTTTGACTACCACCGATGATTTCACCTGCACCTTCAGGTGCAAGCATGTCCATTGCGAGTGCAACTGTAGGCTGATCTGGATCACGCTTCATGTAAAACGCTTTAACTTCAGCGGGGTAGCGATGGATGATGCATGGCTTATCAAATTGTTGCATGATGGCCTCTTCCTGAGGAGCTCCAAAATCTTCACCCCAAGGAAAATCGATTTGTAGTTCAGAACCATCTGATTGTTTTTTATTAAGCTTGACATTGTTCTTATTTAACCAATCAACTGCCTCTGTATAACTCATGCGATAGAAAGGTCTACGAATGGCTTCCAATTTTGAGATATCTCTGCCCATTGCAGCTAATTCTTTCTGACATGTTTTAAGCACATATTGCACGATATACTCAACAAGATCTTCTGCCAAATCCATGTCATCATTCAAATCGAAGAATGCCATTTCAGGCTCTACCATCCAAAACTCCGTCAAATGACGGCGGGTTTTTGACTTTTCAGCACGGAATGTTGGTCCAAAAGTATAGACCTTGCCCAAAGCCATCGCACTGGCTTCCGCATATAATTGTCCTGACTGTGATAAATAGGCACTACCCAGATCGAAATATTTTGTTTCAAAAAGAGTAGATGTACCCTCACATGCACTTGGTGTTAGAATAGGAGAATCCATCAACTTAAAGCCATTGCCGTCAAAGAAGTCCCTAATTGCTTTTATGACCGCAGCTCTGATGCGCATGATAGCATGCTGTCTAGTACTTCTCAGCCATAAATGGCGATGTTGCATCAAAAATTCCGTACCGTGTTCTTTTGGAGTTATGGGATAATCTTTTGCTATTTGCCATATTTTTAATGAGGCGACATCTACTTCCACACCACTGGGAGCTCTTGATTCAGCTCTCACTGTTCCGGTGATTGAAACCGAGCTTTCTTGGGTAAGCGATTTCGCTTGTTCGAATAGTTCATCACCTATTGTTGGTCTAAATGCTACGCATTGGACAATACCAGATCCATCACGCAATTTGATGAAGCATAACTTTCCTTTATCGGTTCTGTCAGACACCCATCCATTCAGGGTGACTTCTTTACCGATATGATCCGCCAAGTTCTCGATAGCGATATAGGAATGATACTGTGACATTATGATTCCAAAAACAATAGAATTGAAGAATAAGCTTGATAAAATTCTGTACAAAAAAACAAAAAAAATGGGAAAAAACCGCATCAATGCTCATTTTTCGCCATGCAAACTTAAATCCAAAGAGATTGATATTCCCCGTTTGCATCATACATGTTGGCTTGCTTTTTCGTGTTGAACACTCTGTCTTGTCGTGGATCATTACCAACACCGGCAACATACATCCAATTTCCCCAATTACTTGCAACATCATAATCTATCAATTGTGATTCAAACCATTCCGCTCCGATACGCCAATCTTGTTTGAGTATGTGAACAAAATAACTTGCAACATTTTGTCTACCTCGATTTGACATAAACCCTGTGAGCAATAACTCTTTCATGTTTGCATTAACAAAATTATCCTGAGTTCTTCCAAATCTCCAATCATCGATTAATTTCTGATCATGATCAACACATTGCTTCTTTCCTCTGATTCCTTCGAAACGGAAACAAGCATCACCATGTTTTTTTATTGTCCATTGAAAAAATTCACGCCACAATAATTCAAATTTCATCCAGTATGTAGATTCATTCGCTTGATATTGATCTTCATAGTGATTGATTGTTCGCATGATATGCTTCACTGACAATGCGCCCAATGCAAGCCATGGGGAAAATTTTGAAGAATAGACATCACCAATCAATCCATTTCTTGTTGATTTATAAGTTGCTATTGCATGAGTTTCGTTAGTATAATAATGTAATCTTTTTAAACCTTCAATTTCTCCCCCAATGGCTTTCAAAGCCGATCTTGGGTCAGGTTTTATATAGATTCCATCGTCTTTCCATGTCCATTGATGCTCAATAGTAACCTTCGGTATTGGTAATGGTGGAAGATCTATATCTACCAATTCATTTACATCATACCCTTGCGAGGATTCCATCAATGTTCTAAATGTTGTAAAGGTATCGGGCAGTTGTTGTAATGCAAAAGGAAGTTGTTGTTCAGTATAGAATGTTCTGCTTTCAAATCGACGGACAGGAATATTTACAGCTTGCTCTACTGCATTGATGCAATTGATTTCTTCTGATGCAATTGGTTCTTCAACATGAATGCAATTAATGTCAAATATGCGTACAAGTTCAGGAAGAATTTCCTCCGGATTTCCTTCTAAGATGAAGAGTTCACTGTTTTTTACTTGCAATGATTCTTTCAAAGCGAGTAGAGTTTGTTTCAGAAATGTTTTTCTAAATGGCCCAATTCGCGGGAATCCATGCGGAGAATTTTCCTCGGATTTGGTAGAAAAAATATAGACCGGAAGCAAAGCTTCCGCATGACTTGCAGCATGAAATGAAGGCATATCATGCAAACGCAAATCAGAAGTAAACCAGTGGATTATTCTATTCATAAAGGTTCCTAACGCACATAATTGAACATTTGTGCCCGAATTAGTGAATTCAACAGTCCTCAAATGGTCAAAAAAAGGTCAGAATGTGGAAGATTTGATGTTTCATGCTTGGCTAAAAAATTGTAATTTGTCCACGATTATGCCTAATTCTAGTATTTGCATTGACTGCAGTTTGCACTGTTTAGACATATATCCTTAGAAATCAATCTCTTAACTAGACTGAACAATCAAAGACCGTACTCGGAGCATGGATTTATGCCTCAGATCATCATTGACGGACAAAGAATAGAAGCAGCCCCAGGCCAAACCATCATCGAAGCTGCATTGCATGCAGAGAAAACCATTCCCCATTTTTGTTGGCATCCCGGTTTAAGCGTAGCAGGAAATTGCAGAATGTGCTTGGTCAATGTTGGTTTCCCCAAGAAAGGTGCTGATGGTCAAACCGAGATTGATGCCGAGGGAAATGTAGCAGTTCAGTGGGGTCCGAAACTGAGCATTGCCTGCGCAACTCCGGTTGCGGATGGAATGATTGTCGATACAGAAGGACAACGCACCGAGCATGCCCAACATGCCATCATGGAATTTTTGCTTATAAACCATCCTCTTGATTGCCCAATCTGCGATGAAGCCGGTCAATGCAAATTGCAAGAATATGCATTCAAACATTCCAATGGCAAGAGTAGATTCATTGAACAAAAAAATCACAAAGATAAACGCGTACCTCTTGGACCAAATGTATTGTTCGATGGTGAGCGATGCATTTCCTGTTCACGATGCATTCGCTTTGCTGATGAGATTGCCAAGCAGCCAGCATTGACATTTGTTCAACGTGGCGATCATGTGACAATACAAACATTTCCCGGAATGGAATTCGATAGTCCTTATTCCATGAATGTGATTGACATTTGTCCAGTGGGTGCTTTGACAAGCATAGATTTTCGTTTTCATTCTCGCGTTTGGGAAATGAGTTTTACTGACTCAATCTGTCCTGGATGTGCCCGTGGTTGCAATATAAAATTGGGTGTGCGCGACAATGAATTGCAACGCATTGAACCAAGAACCAATATGCACGTAAACGAATATTGGATGTGCGATGCAGGACGATTGGAGAATTATCACTTTGTGAATGAACATCGTTTAACCGAGCCGATGATAAAAGGCGAACAAAGTGATTGGGATACAGCACTTGCTGCATCAGCAGATATCATCAAAGCATATAAGCCATCAGAGATCATGGTCATTGGTTCAACTCATGGCACGAATGAAGATATTCACACGACAGTACAATTTGCTCGCGAAATTATACAGACTCACAATATTGATTTCATTGAGCATCGCGACCCGGCATTTGCTGATGAGTTTCTCAAATTGGCAGACCGCACTCCAAATCAAGCTGGTGCAATTGCACTAGGCTTACGATCTAATGAAGCTGTAACTAAAGATAATCTCGCTGAACGCATTGCAAAACATCAAGTCAAAGTCATTATTGCAATTAATGAAGACGTTTCTGCATTTGCAACATCAGTTGAGCATGTTATTGCGATCGCAAGTAATCACAATGCAACTACAAAGTCATCAACTATAGTACTTCCCGCTTCAACCTATGCAGAAGTTGAAGGAACATTCACGAATGCTGATAATCGCGTTCAATTAATTGAACCTGCGGTAACCACAAAAGAGAATGAGCGATATATGGGTATGAACATGAGTCGCTGGGATAAGTTGGGTGCATTCAATGATCGCTGGACACAAGGCGAGCGTCGTAATGCGCGTCCAACTTGGAAGATCATTGCCGGACTTTCTGCTTCTTGTGGTAGTCCGATGGCATATACCAGCGCTGAGGATGTGTTCGCTGCTATTGCTACACATAATCAGCATTTTAAAGGCATGAGTTATGCCCTACTCGAAGAATATCAAGGTTTAAAACTCGGCAAAGCATCGGAACCAGAAGCAAAAGCCGTCATATATGAATCACATGTGTTGAAACCACAAGTGTAATGTTGCACCTTTTTAATTGCAGGTAATAGATGGATGCCATTCCAGTTGGCGCTTTAATCATCGGCGCAAAACTATTCATCATAGTCAATGGACTGCTTGTCATAGCAGCATATCTTGTCTATTTCGAACGCAAGATTTCTGCATGGATGCAAAATCGCGTGGGTCCAAATCGTGTAGGACCTCTCGGATTGTTTCAATCATTTGCCGATGTGTTCAAGCTCTGGACAAAAGAGGATATTGTTCCCGCCATGGTTGATAAGCGTTATCATCTCATCGCACCACTCATTTCCATGACAGTTGCAATGGCTGCTTATGCAGTTATACCTTTTGGTGAATATTATGTGAATGGCGCAAATATTATGGCTGTTGCGCCAGGCATCAATATTGGAATACTATATATTTTGGCGATGTCTTCAATTGGAGTTTACGGTATTACCCTTGCAGGTTGGTCTTCTAATAATAAATATTCTTTGCTTGGTGGCTTGCGATCTGCAGCACAAATGATTTCCTATGAATTATCAATGGGGCTTGCACTCATTGGTGCTCTGATGATTTCAGGCTCACTTGATTTAGTGGAGATTGTTAAATCTCAAGCAGGTGGAAAATGGAATGCCTTTTTTCAACCACTCGGTTTTGTGATTTTCCTCGTAGCTGCATTTGCGGAAACGAATCGCGCCCCATTTGATTTGCCCGAAGCAGAGCCAGAACTTGTTGGCGGTTATCATACCGAATATAGCGGGATGAAATTCGGCTTGTTTTACCTTGCTGAATATGTGAATATGTTTACAGCATCATGTCTTATGGCGCTCATTTATCTTGGAGGATGGGATGTACCATTTCTCTATGATCAATTGGCATCGATAGGAATTGGTCAAGGAAATCCATTATTGGGATTGATACAATTCAGCGTCTTTTTTGGAAAAGTCGTACCCATGTTATTCCTGTTTTATTGGGTTCGCTGGTCACTTCCCCGTTTCAGATATGATCAATTGATGAATCTTGGTTGGAAGATCATGTTGCCACTTGCACTTGCAAATATTTTGCTGACAGGCACTGGTATCATGCTACTCAAACATTTTGGAATCATGTAATAACACTTAGTCCATTCGGAGAGATCCATGAACATACAGCATAATATTGAATCAGAGAGAATGTCGTTCTGGGAAAAGATTTATCTACCTGAGATTGGTCGAGGACTAGCATTGACATTCAAACAAATGTTCAAACCAAGTTTCACAAGACAATACCCAGAAGAAAAATGGATTCCAACAGGTTCTTATAGGGGGCGTCCTGTACTGGTTTTGGAAGAAGAAGGTGAACGCTGTGTGGCTTGTGGATTATGCTCAAGAGTTTGTCCTGCTCTTGCGATTGAAGTGCGCGCGGGCGAGACTGATAAAGTGAAAGAGCGTTATCCAGAAAAATTCGAAATCAATATGCTCCGTTGTATTTATTGTGGTTTTTGCGAAGAGGTTTGTCCTGAAGAAGCAATCATCATGAGTAAGGATTATGAATTGGTATTCACAGATCCTCAAGATGCAATCTTAGGCAAAGACAAATTACTTATCCCAATTGCGCAATTACAAGACCGTCTCGAATATTTGCGCCAATATCGATAATACGACAAACGTAACCCAAGAGCAAGTCCATATATGGTGGCTTGCTCTTTTTTTTTCTCTGAAACTTTGTTTCCAACACATTCGTAATTGCATACATTAATACCAATACATTGAAATGAAAGCTGACTTGCACATTTTTTCTCATGAAAATCTCTTAGCTCAAATGCAATCATCAGAATTGACATTGGGTTATCACACAGTGCAGTTTTATGTAGAATCTCCAGGCATACCTGCAAAGCATGTCACTGATACTATTGAGACATTCTATTTATCCCCTTCAGGTGGAACTTTGCGAGATAAATCAATGAATATTGTGATTTACAGTGCAAAGTATGATAAGTACAAAGGATATGGAAAAGCATAAGCAAAACAATTCATGTTTCATTATACAATGAGTTCTATGAAATACTCAAAACTCCCAGCATTGTCATTGACAGTCATATTTGCTTTAAGCATACTAACTGTACAATTGCAAGCACAAATCAATCCTATAACATTCGAAGAATTCACTATGAAAAATGGTTTGCATGTAATTCTTCATAAAGATGTTTCTGCTCCCAATGTAGCGGTCTTGGTACAATATAGAGTAGGCGCAAGAGATGAAGATCCGAAAAGAACCGGATTTGCCCATTTCTTTGAACATCTCATGTTTGAGGCAACTGACTATTATAAAAGAGCATCGCTTGACAAACTCATTCAAGGAGCCGGTGGTGAATTGAATGCATATACATCTTTTGATGAAACTGTGTATCATTTTGAAGTCCCTAGTAATGAAGTACGATTACCACTTTGGATTGAAGCATCACGTATGCGCACATTGCATGTGGATTCAATTGGCGTTGAAACACAGAGAGGTGTAGTGAAAGAAGAGAGAAAAAATCGATATGACAATACACCTTATGGTGATTGGTTTGAGCGTACATCTAGCAAATTGTTCAATAATGGCATGTATAGCTGGACACCTATTGGAACAGCACAACATATCGACAATGCAAGCATTGATGAATTCAAACAATTCTATAATAACTACTATCAGCCAAATAATGCCACATTGGTTGTATCAGGCGATATCGATGTGAAACAAGTAAAAGGGTTCATCAATGACTATTTTGGGAAATTACCCAAAGGCGCACAACCAAAGAGATCAGATGTAGCGCTCAAACCTATGAATCCAGGTATAGTTCGCGAAACAATCGAGGATGCCAAAGCACAATTGCCTGCAGTATTCATGGGATATCGTGGTCCGAAGATTGGCGAGAAAGATGCCTATGCAATGTCAATGCTTATGGATATCATGCGCTCCGGAGAAAGTTCACGCTTATATCAACGACTCGTGGACAAGGATCAATCTGCTGTGCAAGCAAGTGGAGGAGCGCAAAATTTACAAGCATCAGGAATGATGTTCATGCTTGGGATTATAGCTCCTGGCAAAACTGTTGATGAAGCAGTTAAAGCCATAGATGAAGAAATCGAGAAAGTAAAAATGAATGGAGTGACAGATGAAGAGTTTACCAAAGCAAAAAATATTGCAGAGGTACGATTCATAGAAGGCAAAAAAAATGTACTTGAAAAAGCGCGTTCACTTGCACGCTATCATACCTACTTTGGCAAGGCATCAATGATCAATACAGAAATCAAAGATTTCATGTCGATCAAAAAAGAGGATCTGCAAAGAGTGGCAAAGCAGTATTTCACTCAAGATTCACGTGTTGTCATTCAATATATGCCGAAACAAAAACAATAATCTTCTTTTGATCACACAATTTTTAAATATCATGAAACGATTAATTATTCTCATAGCCTTCATCTTTGGAATGCAGACAGCATTTGGACAAGGATTCAATCTTGGTGAAAAGCCGGGTCCACTGCCTGCAAAAGAATTTACATTTCCAAAGTACACAGAATTGTTCTTATCAAATGGCTTAAAGGTTTATGTCATAGAAGACCATGAACAACCAACTGTCAATCTTCGCCTGCAAATTCGCGGAGGAGAAGTTTCAGAACAAATCCCCGGTACTGCTGCTATGGTAGCAGAAATGCTAACCAAAGGTGCAGGAAAAAGGGATGCCCTCACGATAGCCAAAGAGCTCGATGGAGTTGGTGCAGGAGTGAGCGCATCATCAAGCGGCGATATTACATCAGTCACCGGCGAAAGTATTTTGAAGCATATGCCAATCATGCTTGAAATATTTTCAGATGTCATTCGCACAGCCAATTTCCCTGAAGATGAGTTTGCAAAACTCAAAAAACAGAAAATGTCTGAAG
>RGCF01000061.1 GCA_009919265.1 Bacteroidota bacterium
GACAGCAGTATGAGGGAAGCATAACTCAATATCATCAATACTGCATAAAGCAAGCGAGAAGCTTTTTCACCAAGTGTAACCGCCAATGTAATTTTATTTGCAAGTGGATCGGTTTCGATATCACGGATATTATTCACGAGTAAAATCTTTGCAGCGAATAATCCCATGATCATGCCGGTTACAATGACTTGTGGTTTAAAGGTGAATGCCGGGATTTGAATGAAGTATGCGCCCCAAACAGGTATGAGTCCATAAAAAACAAATGCAGTGGCTTCTCCAAGAGCATGATATGCGAGGGGAAATGGTCCGCCAGTATATGCAAATGCAGCCCATAATGAAGCAATACCAATCAATAAAATTGGCCAACCTGCATATTGCACAAGGATAAGTCCGATGAAAAAAGTAAGTGCGAACATGATCCATGAAACTTTCATCATGGCAGATTCTGTAATCATGCCGGATGCTACAGCTCGTGGAGGACCTATGCGTTTTAGGTCTGCCCCTTTTTTGAAATCATATACATCATTCAAAAGATTTGATGTGGTTTGAAGCATCATCGCGCTGAGTATCGTGATTGCTCCAATATATGGATTGAATGTACCTTCAATCGCCGCAAGCATGATACCAGCCAATGTTGGAATTGCACTTGCAGGCAGTATGCGCATGCGAGCTGCATAAATCCAGTGTTTGACATTGGTATTCATCAGGCAATATTATGATAGACATTTTGCACATCTTCATCTTCTTCAATTTTGTCTATCAATTTTACAACTTCATCCATTTGTTCTTCAGTTAGGGATACTGTATTATTTGGAATGCGCTGAACTTCCGCTGTAGATATATCGATATGTGCTTCTTCTAGCGCTCTTTGCATATGCACAAAATTATTGAAGTCGGTATATGCTATCATGTCAGTTTCATCAACTTCTACATCATCTGCTCCGGATTCAATGAATGCCATTTCGAGTTCATCGGCAGATTTACCTTCAAGTGATGCTTTGAATACACCTTTTCTTTGAAATAAAAATTCGAGTGCACCTGAAGTAGCAAGTGATCCATTATGCTTATTGAGATAACTACGAATATTTGCAACAGTTCTCGTGGGATTATCTGTTGCTGCTTCTATGACAATTGCCACGCCATTGGGACCATATGCTTCATAGACTATTTCTTGCAAGTCCAATGCATCCTTTCCTGATGCTCTTTTTATAGCGGCTTCCACTCTATCTTTGGGCATATTATTCGCCTTTGCAGCTTGAATTGCTGCACGCAAACGTGGATTGCCTGCAGGATCTGATCCTCCTAATTTGACTGCAATTGCAATTTCTTTTCCAATTCTTGTGAATGCTTTTGCCATTCTATCAAATCGAGCAAACATCTTATGCTTTCGCTTTTCAAAAATCCTACCCATCGAAATATCCGCTTATGTATACAATGAATATGCAAAAATACAATAAAGACAGCATCCATTGGGTATGTTGCAAAAGGAACTTCATGCATTAGGAAAGTGGTTTTCGATTCTTTACTAGGAAAATTCATGAAAACGCAATGTCTCGTCATTGGAGCCGGCTATGCCGGATTAGCAACCGCTGCTTTGCTTGCAAAACAAGGCAAAGAAGTGATTCTCTTAGAAAAGCATACTGCAATTGGCGGATGCGCCTCTTTTTTTCGAAGAATGAAGTTTACATTTGATGTTGGTGCCACAACGCTCAGCGGTTTGCGTTCTCATCAACCTTTGGGCAGACTATTTTCAGATTTACAATTAGAGCCACATATCAAGCATTGTGATCCCGGAATGGTAATCCATTTGAATGGTCATGCAATCATTCGTCATGCTGATCAGGAGAAATGGATTGCTGAAGCTGAATCACATTTTGGAAAAAAGGGTCAAAGAGGATTTTGGAAACAGATTCATGCAATTGATGCAACAATGTGGGAAGTCTTGCATCGCAACCCTGAATTTCCTCCAACTTCCATCATTGATGTACTAAAGATGGGAACTAGAATTTCAAATCTCACAGCAGTACCATTGCTTCGTGATTTGTTTCGACCAATGGATATACTACTTGAACAACATGGTTTGCAGAACAATGCATTATTCAAACAATTCATCAATGAACAATTATTGATTTCAACACAAAGTTTTAGTGATACGGCTCCAATCGTTACCGGTGCAATGGGTCTTGCATATCCGGCTGATACATATTATCCAATTGGTGGAATCACAAAACCAGCACAGTTATTGGTGGAGTATATCCGCAAAAATGGAGGACAAGTCATTCTCAAAGAAGAAGTGCAATCCGTGAAGATCAATGCAGATGATTCATTTACTGTAATAACGGCAAAGGGAAATGAGTATCATGCAGAAAAACTCTACAATAGCATTCCAATGTGGAACATGAAAAAACTTGCGCATGATAATGCAATTGGAGCACTCGCAGAAAAATCCTCAAACACTTTCAAAAAAGCTTGGGGAGCCTTCACTGCATATTTTGCAATTGAATCGACATTTCATCCTGAATCTCCATACGCACAAATACATACTACTTCAAGAATACCACATTGTCATGGTGATTCATTCTTTGTGACATGGTCACCCGAAGAAGATTCAGTGAAAGCGCCTCAAGGTTGGAGTACAATTACTATTTCCACTCATACGGAAGCTTCGCAATGGTTTGGGCTGAATGCAGAAGAATATGCAAGAAAGAAAGAAGAAACATTGAAGTTTATTTTGAGCGAATTTGATTCTATCTATCCACATGTTGCATCTCTTGAAAAACATGTTGTTGATGCCGGAACACCTGCAACATTCGAACATTATACCGGTCGTTATCAAGGTTTTGTAGGTGGTTTGCCACATTCAATTGATGTTGGATTATTCTCCCTTCCTAAAAATATTACATCAATCAAACATTATGCAATTATTGGTGATACATCCTTTCCTGGACAAGGTACTCCTGCTGTTGTTATGAGTGCATATAATGCTGTGAAATGATGCTCTCCTCGACTTCGCTCGGAGAGCGGGTTGTAACCTTCATTCCACTCATGTGAGGGGAAAATCTGCAACAATTCCCCTCTATCAAGAGGGGTGGCATGCGAAGCATGACGGGGTGTGTTCTGCTTTTGAATTTTTCTCACCCCGCCCTTCGGGCACCCCTCACATGAGGGGAATGAAAATGAAACAACTTACCGATCACCTACCATCTCCGAGCGAAGTCTAGGAGAGCAGCCTCAATTATTTCATCTCACAATACATAATGCTTTCACATATGATTTATACTGAAGTAGATAATATCCTGAAAGAAGAACATTTGAAGGCAGGGTACATGATTGTGAATCTATGATGCTTGATTGTGAATCTATGATGCTCGACAATACAACATCACCTTGCAGATTCAATAAACGATAGGGAGTACCAATGCATGATGGATGCACAGTGAAGATCACATTATCTGTTTCATGTACTATCTGAATGTCATCTTCTCCATCTGTTTCTGTTGAACTCACTCTTTGTAAATATTGACTTAACAGATTAGAAAGATCCAAAGAATGAAGAGAGGGTTTTATATCAATGAATGATTGCACGAGTTTTTCATTTGTGCAGTATGCCTTTAACCCATCTTGCGTTGCAATCCCTTCTACTTGATGAAAAGGAAGATTAAGAGATATCTTTCTTTTGTTTCCTGCATGATACTCAGTTCCTGGAAAATCATAAAGGAGATATAAGAATGGTTGTAGAAACGTTGAATATCCGCAAAGAATAATGAGTTGTTTGTTTTTGAGAGCATTGGCACCGGTTATCAAACCACCAATGTCAAGTGTTGCCTTCTTTTTTGCTATATAAGTACCGGGTTGTTTCGGAATAGTATAAATCACTGATTTCTGAGTAGTCCACATTTTGGAAAACAATACAATGCTATCTCCTATGACAGCAATCGCCTCACAATCAAAGTCAGTTGTATTTGCTGCTTGAGCTCCGGAAATACTTTGATCTTCATATACGAATCGAATGGTGTCGAACAACATAATTCCTTTCAGCACTTCTTCTTTTCTTACTCGTAGTATTCGCAAATCGGTTCGATTTCCTGCAGAATTATTTCCAACATCAGCGAGATAAAAATAAATATCATCTGAAGACATGTCTTCCCATTCTGTATTCTTCGCTCCTGTAAGTGGAAAGACAGAATATCCCACATCTTTTACTGAACAGCGATACAAATTGATATCCGAATCATCATTATGCGTCCACACTGAATCGGATTCAATGATAAGCCCAGATGATTCATTCATGATGCTTGGTAGATTGATAGATTGGAGTGGAGAAATGGAATATGCTGGATACGTGCAAGATCCATCATTGATCGTCGCTGATGAATTATAATTATTCGCCTGCGGATCTGTGCAACCTCTAATTTGTGCTTTCAGTATTTGTATACTTGATAAGCTTAGAAGAATGCACAATGTCAAAACATTAACGATTACATTCATTATCATAATCATATTTATCAAAATTTTGAATGCCAAGATGCTTTATTTATCAATAACTTGCTAACTTGAATAGGTTTTAAAGGAAAAATCATGCGATTTCTCATACTCATTGTTTCTCTACTTTCCATGCATGTGTATGTTTCTGCACTAGACTTCAAAATTGGTCATGTGCAGAGAACATTTGTTGACTCTTCAAGAAATAATCGACAAGTCGCATGCGAGATTTATTATCCTGCAAATTCAAATGGTGAAAATGTACCAATTGCAACCGGAGTTTTTCCGACTTTGGTTTTTGGCCATGGATTTGTGATGCCATATTCAGTGTATGATGTATACTGGAATGCAATTGTTCCCAAAGGATATATCATGATCTTTCCGACAACTGAATCATCATTTTCTCCTTCACATCTTAATTTTGGAAAAGACATTGCATTTCTAACGCAGGTCATGAAACAACAACATCGTCTTTCCACATCATTGTTTTTTAATTCCATTGATTCAACGTGTGCTGTGATGGGACATTCCATGGGAGGTGGTAGTGCCTTTCTTGCAATGCAACAAGATCCTTCAATTACAGGATTGATATCCATAGCAGGTGCAATAACTAATCCATCATCTGTTACTGCGGCCACTTCTATTTCAAGACCATCTCTTGTAATCTCAGCTGCAAATGATTGTGTAGCACCACCAAAAAATCATCAAATACCAATGTATGATTCTCTTGCTGCCAATTGCAAAACCTATCTCAGTATTCTTGGTGGAGATCATTGTCAATTCGCATCATATAATTTTAATTGCTCACTTGGACAGAATACATGTACACCAAAAGCAACAATCAATGCTGCGACACAGCAATCAATATTGTTTCAGCATATTCTCCCTTGGATTAATTATTATTTAAAGCATCAATGTTCTGCAGGTGATGAATTTCAAACATTGCTTTCGAATCCAAATGGTATTCTAAGCAATGCAAACTGTTCACTTCGGAATCCAAATCCCACCATTCAAGGAGAAAATCAGGTATGCTCAGGTGCGAATACACAGGTGTATAAAGCGGGAAATACCACAGGATTTCTTTGCAAATGGACTGCCCCAAAAAAAGGGAGTGTTATTGGTCCGTTCAATCAAGATTCAATTACTATTCGCTGGAATACTGCAGGAATTGATACAATTACATTGCGTCTTATTCATCCGGAAACACAATGCTTTCGTGATACCACATATATCGTGACAATCAATGCTGCACCCAATCCCAGAATAGTTGGAAAGGGAATTGCATGTTCCGATTCAATACCACAAACATATTCCATTACTCCTACACAGAATATGGTCTATCTCTGGAAGAATGTTCAAAATGGAATAGTTCATACAGATCTTACGGAGCCTTCTATATCTATCTCTTGGACAAAACATGGGATGGATACGCTATTTGTTCGCCAAACGAATATCATTACGAATTGTACGAAAGACACACAATTCATTGTTGAGATTCACCCATTACCTGAAGGACACATAACAGGTGAACAACTTGTTTGTCAAAGCAATACCAATGTTTCATACTTGATGCAGACCACTCCTGGAAATACAACTGTATGGCATACACCAAACAATGGAGTCATCATTGGTTCCAAAACATCAAATGCTGTTTCCATCCGGTGGAATATATGGGGTTCTGATACAGTAAAGGCAACGATCACTGATCCAAAAACAACATGTACTCATGATACAAGTATTGTGGTGACAATTCAAGAAAGACCCAAAGCAGATATTTATGGAACTAGAAATATTTGTGAAGATAATCCCATGAGTGTGTATAAAGTCGAGCCGGTACAAGGTAATTCATATTTCTGGACAGCTTCACCAACAGGTATCATCATTGGTCCGAGAAATCTTGATAGTATAGTTGTTCGATGGACCAAAGTTGGTAAAGATCTTATTTCAGTTCGAGAAAAAAATCTCACAACAGGATGCTTTAATGATACTTCATTCACCGTGACAATCAATCCCAAACCAAGACCATATATAACAGGGAAGTCAATTGTCAAAGAAGGTGATAAAGACATTATCTATTCGGTTCCATTCTATCAGGAATCAATGTATAATTGGAGCATTCTTTCCGGTGATGCAATCATCCGCAATCAAGATCAATATCAAGTAAGTGTAGAAGTAGGTAAGCCAGGTGTGGTACTGTTAGAAGCAATGGAATCAAATAAATATGACTGCGCTTATGCAGACACCTTACAAATAACAGTGCAATCTGCAGCAAGTATTGTTGATGATCCTGAATCCATCGATGTATATCCAAACCCCATGGAAAAAGGATCGATCATAACAATCAATGGTAGTACGATACTTGGTGTAGAGCTTTATTCTTTATTGGGCGAACTGGCCACAAAGAGTTTCTTTCATCATGATTCCACGTATTCGATTGAAACAAACACATTGCAATCAGGTGTCTATGTTTTACGCATTCACTCAAAACATGGAATAAAGACTGAAACAATCATCATTCAATAAATGTATAGTGAAATTTTTATTCTCATAGATCGGAACATTCATGAATGCCTTTAATGCATTAATCGCTACATATTATCATGAAATAAAATTTGGATTATTCTTTTCAGCCATGAATGTGATATGGATGTTTGGAGAAAAACTTGCGGGATTGCATGATGTGACAGAACTTGGTGGTGAGATGAATTTCAAACAAGGATTTATGTCTGGATTGGGTATCACGATAATTGTCACCGCATTGACTCCCATCATTCAATTCATTATTCATACAGTCATCACACCCGACTATTTTACAAATGTTCGTGCATTTGTCATTAAACAAGGGATGAATCCTGAAGTCGCAAATACTCATTTCACATTGAATAGTTTTATCATGCTTTCCGTGTTTACCGGTTTTATGTATGGAATCATAACTACGATCTTCACGACAATCATGGTGAGATATGTCAGGATGAAGAGATGAACTATTGTATTCTCCTATTATTGCTGCTGTGCTCGCTTCAAGCCCAAGAACGACCCTTTGGCATCATCAATTCAAATGAATGTCAGCAGTTAAGAACAAGAAATGAATATGCTTCGCTCATTGCGGGAATTCATGCATCAGCAAAGGTGAATATACCTACGGGAAATCAATCAACGGGAGATCGAAGACTAAGAGCCGGCATTGCAAAGAATGCAGCATTCATTGCCTATCTCAATCGATATGTAATCAAAGATACACTCGCTATACTTCCTACACTAGAAAAAGAAACACTTATCAATACTTCAATAACTGTATTACAACAGTGTCAAACAAGTATCCCGCAATTGTCCATCACTTCACCAAATGCTTATGAAGATTGGCAATGGCATTCAAAAGAATTCATAGACTTATTATCGGCTTATGATATGCTTCGTGGAATCCCGGAGATCTCAAAGTCCACAATGGATTCGATTGAAAAAAGACTCGCTTTATTTGCCATTACATTTCATAAAGAAGCAACGAAGTCGATCTTTGGTCTCACTTTTTTTGGAACAGTTCGCAATAATCATGCACTCATGACTGCAGGCGCAATCGGAATGGCAGGTGTGATATTAAGAGATTATCAATCACTCATCCCTGAAGATCAACCTACATTTTGGCTGCATTCAGCATTGAATGCAATTGATGATATCATGTTCACAGGATCGCAAACCCAATCAAATAAAACTGGGACTGCAGGGTATGCTGAAGGACCTCATTATTATCGCTATGCGATGTTGAATCTGCTTCCAATGTTTCGAGCAATGCATCATGTGTATCCTGATACAAACTTTACAGTGAATCAGCGAAAAATCAGACATCCATTTTATGATCCACGATTCAATGAATGTTCCAAATGGTTGATTGCTATTCTACAACCTGATGGTACCTATCCAGCTCTTGGTGATTCATTCCTCGGGATGGGTTTTCCGGAACTTGCATTAACAGGTGATTCAACACTTGTTTTTCCATTTACTGTCAGTGAACTTTCATCACAATTGAATTCCACTGTTGACATGCGAGCTAATTATTGTGCATCGCGAACAACTGCAGCATTGCAATTTCAAGATGGCTTGCAAGTATATGATGATGCAGGTGCTGTGGTTTTTAGAGAGTCTGATTGGTATGCACATGTGATTGCAAAACATGGCAATGCTCGGACTGCAGGTGCTGGACATTCTCAATCTGATATGACAGCATTTATGCTGTGGACTCATGGCATTCCAATTATTCTTGATCCTGGATATCTGCAATATGGTATGCGTGATATGGTAGGAAATGCGCAACAACATAATGTGATACTTGTAAATGGACAAGGTCCGCCAAATGGAGCTCCTCTTCAGCCCGGTGGAGCAGATGTATTCGTACAGGAGTCATTTTCAATTCCTGGTATTGACTATGTAGGTGTAAAAACGAATTATAATGGAGCAGACATCTATAGACATTTCTTCAATATTGCTGATACCGCATTCGTAAATATTGATATTTGTTCTACACAAGTTCCATCAACATTTTCCCATCAAGTTCATGGAAATGGACTCATCAATGGAACTGAACAAACGGGATTTGCATATTGGCAAAATAGTGGACCAAGTACTACTATGACTTGGGAAAGAGATTCTGCTCGAGCGGATGCTCTGTGGTCTGCCATACCACTTGAAACATTTTCGGCAGATACATCAGTACATGAAGAATCATATCGCCTACCTGGTACTCATACTGTGTTGAGAACGCATTCCAAAAAAACTTCTTCAGCAATATTTGGGGGTATGATCATCCCTCGTGCAAGACATTCAATGTCATCCATTGTTCCTGCTTTGGTCACGAAAGATACATCGACACTTGGAATCGCTGTTGATTATACACCCATGAGTGGCGCAATGGTGATTGCAAAACTTGATACCGGATTGCGTCAAGTGGAAGGTTGGAGTAGAACAGACATTGGATTTCAAGCGAAGACAGATGCTGAATGTTCAGGAACATGGAAAGGTCCGAACGATGATGACTTTGCTTTGTTCATGATTAATGGATCGCAATTCATCAATGTTGAAAGCAATACGAACATCATTTCAGCATCGAAAAAAACAACACTTGCTTTGTCTGCAAAGAATAACTCATTTATCATGTATGCTGGAGATTCTTGCACCATCACACATGAACTATTGTCAATGGTTCCCTTTTCAGAAAGTGAAGGTTATGTGATACAATCCGTCACGGGAAATGTTGGATCATGGAATCAACAAAGTTTGACCACAAAGGGCAGGGGTTATGCGACAATTACTTATGGCAAGCCACTTTCTGTTAAAGAATACAGAACCAATGAAATAAAACTTGTGCATAGTGGGGAAGATATTGTCATTCCAATTCAATCAATGGGAAAAGATGTTGAAGTTCGAATTATTGACATACAGGGAAGAATTATTGAATCAATCGATCTTGAAAAAGACGCATGTATGGTGAAAATAAGCACAAATCGCCTATATGAAGGTTTGTATTGTATCATGATTTCAAGCCAAAAAGGGTATTCTCACCATTTGGTGCGTGTGCTGGGATAAGTTTTCCACAAAAGTGGATAATGGTCTGCTGATAATTTTTCATAATCAGGGAATTTGAGGGATGTCTTTCGGAGTCATTTTTACTATTTTTGCCTATCCTAAAATTGGGGTAAATCCCCACAATTAAAACGATTAACAATTTTTTACATATCAATTCAGGAAACCCATGAAAAGGCTTCTACTCTTTTGTTTTTTATTGAGCATGTCGGCGATTTCGACATTTGCGCAAGTGACATATCCAACGGCACATAATCTTGCCGGTGGTTCATATACATTTACACAATGGGATGCGACAAGTCCTGCATTGACATATCCTGCGAATATGATATTGCAAAGGTATAGCGGTGGAGATGCCACTGCAACAGTGTTAACTGCAAATTGGACATCAGCATATAACTTGACAAGTGGAGCTCGGATAAATGGACTCGGAATAGACGGTTTACAGTTCGGTAATACAGGCACAACAAATCACGTTGGTGCTGCTGTCATAGCATTGAATACTACCAACCGTTCATCTGTGACAGTTGGTTTCTCTGCTCAATTATTATCACATTTGACTCCAACACCACCAAGAAGAGAATGGGCGATTAAAGTCCAATATAGCTTAGGTGATCCTGCAATATGGACAGATGTAACTGATGGATTGGGAAACATTGTACAATTTGTTACTACCGGTAAATCAGTTCCGTCTGCAGTTGAAAATATCGGACCTGTGACATTGCCAAGTGCTGTCAATAATCTTTCATTGGTATATGTGCGTTTTCTGTTTTATGACTTGTTGTCAGGTGCAACTGGAAATAGACCGTTTGTTCGTTTGGATGATATCACAATCAATAGTCAACCTGCAAACATTGTTCCTGACAGATTGGTAATTTCATCTATTGTACCCACAACACCTTCTTCAACAAGTACATTCAATGTAATTGTTCAAGCTCAGAATGGAGCAGGATTATCTGGTAATGTCACTCAAAACACAGATGTGTCATTGGATTTACAAACTGGTACAGGAGTTTTGGCTGGAACACTGACAGGAACAATTCCAACAGGGCAAAGTTCTGTAACCATTTCGGGTGTTCAATATGCCACGGTTGAAAATGGCGTGCAGATTCGATCAAGTGTAACAAGTGGGATGGCCTTGACAGCAGGAATTAGTTCTCCATTCAATGTATTGCAAGGTGCAACATCAATCGTTGGTACGAATCTCGTCAATAAAGTTCATATCAATAAACCATTAAGAAGTTTTACTATCACAGCTACAAGGCCAGATCTTAGTGTTGATCCAAGTTATTTTGGCACTGTTACAGTGACACAAGTTAGTGGTCCTGGTTTGATTTCAGGAACATTAACCAGAGCATTCTCTAATGGAACTGTCTCATTCAATGATCTTCGTTTTTCACAGCAAGGGACTTATGTCTTTTCAATTTCAACTCCTGGCATGCAATCATTAACACAGACTGTGCAAGTGTTTCCTGCAATGACGATGACGGAGTTGAATGTACCACAATACATGTATGCTAGAGATAATACATCACAGGCAAACTTTCGAGTTCCAACATTTGCACTTGTGAGATTTGACAGTCTGATGCCAAATACAACATATCGATATATTTCAGGTGCAGTAACATCACCAGCTCCATCAGCAACTATTGGTGGTGGTAATAATTATCATTATGATGCAACAACAAACACTTATCTGTACAGTTCATCAAGAGATTTGATTTCAACGACGAGTCCTGCAACATATTCCACATTCACTACTGGACCAACTCAAACTTCACGCACTGTTTGGTTGAATTTGGTTCCTACGGCTAATGCTTCTTATGCTGCGGGTGCAAGCGTTTACTGGCGCGTCATCATGAATGATCAACCGGTATCTGGTTATCAAGCTGACACAATGCATACCACAAGTTTTACAACTCCATTAAATTTTGGATCAAGTCCTTCACAGATTTCCGGAATCTATGATTCACAAAGTGGTCTTTCACAAAAAACATACATTATGCTCTATGATAATGAAGCAGGAACCGGTCGCCCGATTTCAACAGCACATGTTCAAGATGATGGAACACTGAGTGATACAACTACATTTGCTCCTTACTTTAAGAATCTTGATAATGTTTCAACTTCATGGGCTACAGTTATTCCAAACAATTTACCTGGTGGTATAAAGAGAATAGAGCATCGTGATTTACAAGGAAATATCATAAAAGTTTGGTCCGATGCAGATGGTACTTGGGCAGGGGTAAATACGAAATATCCTATTGCAGGTGTTACAGGTTTAGATTTTAAAACACCTCAATTAAGATTTATCACGCCAACTGTAAGTCAAGTGCATTGTCAAGGTAAACCAATGAACATTACATGGTTTGCTCGTGGTGTTGATAAAGTTAATTTGGAATATGCTTCCGGTTACTCAACAGGAAGAACATATTATGAGATTCGATATAATGCAAATGCTTCCTCATCGCAGTTTACTTGGGTGCCAAATGACTTTAAAGACTCAAGCACAAGGATGAGTATTCGCTTAACTGATGTTGAGCATCCTGAAGTACAAACAGAAGTATTACCGATGACGATCTTTTTGCCACCAACTGTGCAGATTCATCCGAAGTCAAGAAATACTTGTGTTGGTGATACTGTAACATTATATGCAACCGCATCTGGTACAAGTGTTCAATATCAATGGTTCAAGGATTATAAGCCGCTTGCCGGTGCAAATTCTCCAGTTTTGGCATTTGTGGGAATTCAAGGAATTGAATCAGGATTATATCATTGCAGAATGACAGGTCTTGCACCATGCGATGCCGTATCAACAGATACAGCGGTTCTGTATATCAATCGTCCTATTGAAGTATTGAAGCAGCCTGAAAGTAAAATTGTCACAAAAGGTTCGACAGTTTCATTTGAGTTGGCAGCAAATGCAAATTTTGTCATTACATATCAGTGGAAGAAAAATGGTGTTGATGTACAAGATAATATGCGCATCAGTGGTTCAAAAACTCCAACACTTGTCATTCGTGAGATTGAATTGGCGGATGTAGCGCAATATACATGTGTTGCAACAGGTCCGGGAAATTGTGGTTTTGTAATCACACAACCTGCATCACTTGATGTATTGAGTGTGGGAATTGTGAAAGGTCCTGATGATGTGACAGCATGTGAAGGAAGCAATGTTCAATTGACTGTCAATGCACAATCCACACCGGTTGGTTCAACATTGTCTTATCAATGGTTCAAAGATGGTGTAAAAATCAATGGCGCAACTTCTGACAAACTTGATATTCCAAATGTAAAGAGTACAGATGCAGGATCATATAGCGTCGAAGTTTCTGCAACAGGAAATGTGATTGGGAAAGCGATGGCAGTTTCTGCTCCAGGAGTATTGACTGTTAAGCCCAAGCTCATTATAACTAAAATGCCAATTGCAAATGTCCTTAAATGTGTTGGCGACACAATGACTGTTAGTGTGACTGCAACCGGTTCGAATATTCATTATCAATGGTATTCTAATGGTAATGCATTGGTTGGTGATACAAATGCTACTTTTACTCGCATTGCAGACACAGTGACAGCCATTACTGAGAAGAAATATATTTGCATCATTACAAGTGATTGTGGTACTGATACAACGATTACCGTCACATTTGTAACTGTTCCGAATGTAGCATTTGTAACAACATATCCTAGTGAGGGTGTGAATGTTGATTTTGGAACCAACTTTACCTTTACTGCCAATGCAACAGGTACCAATTTGAAGTACAAATGGTTCAAAGATGGAGTAGAGATTCCTGGCGCCACAGATCCTTCTTATATATTGGTAAATGCAAAACGTTCAGACCAAGGTTCTAAATATAAAGTAGAGGTCACGGGAGATTGTGGAACAATCACTTCTAAGGACATCAATGTAACGGTGATTGGTCCTGCAGGAATTGATGATGAAGCAACAGCATGGATGCTAAATAGCAAACCAAATCCGAATAATGGTGATATGACGATTCAATATGCAGTGACAAAGCCGGGCATGACATCACTATTCATCCGTGATGCGATTGGTCGTGAGATTGCTCGTTTCAATGCAGGCATGATGGACATAGGAAATTATGAGCATGCATTCTCATTGCAGAATGTAGCTTCCGGTTTGTATTATGTCACATTGCAACAGGCGGGTCAAACCATCACTCGTTCAATGACAATCATCAAATAAGTAAAGAAGATAAAAGCAATGCCCTGTTCTCATTTGAGTGCAGGGCATTGTCATGTATATGGAATTATTCCCACCTGAAATAGAAATCATACGCAAGCGCGTAAAACGAATGACGCTTCGCATTCGCACGGAAGATGAATGCGTGATTTGTACGATTCCATGGTATGTATCCAAAGCAGAAACATTGGAATTCATACATAAAAACAAAACTTGGATTGAAAAACAAAAGCAAAAGATTCGTCAGCTTCGTGCAATGCATATTCATCGTGAAAAGGGAATGCTGCTGTATATGGGAGAATCCTATCGAGTAGTTGCTGTTGAACATGCAACGATGCCCGGGATCATAAATAAAGAAGAAAAGATCATCATCAGCTCAATCAATACCGAAGATGAATCACAAAGAAAAGAGTGGTATACATTACAAGCTCATTCGATTCTTCCCCCAATCATTGATGAACAAGCAAGACTCCATGGTTTTGCATATAAAAAGATTACAATCAAGCATCAGAAGTCAAAATGGGGAAGTTGTTCAGTTGATGGTTCATTGAATTTCAATGCTAAAATGATGATCACGCCGGAGCATGTAATTCACTATCTCATTATTCATGAACTTGCTCATACCAGAGAATTTCATCACGGTGAAAAATTCTGGAATCTTGTTGAATCATGTTGTCCGGACTATCTTGAAGCAGAAAAATATTTGAGGACAATGGGCAGGGTAATAGAGATTTAACTAATGGTTTTTTCCTCTGAAGATGGGCAACACTTCGACAAACTCAGTATAATACATGCAGAACATAAGGGGGTGAGTATCTTTTTAACCAAGTGACTATGTTTGATATAAAAAACCTCCTTTATTTTATCATAAGGTTACTATTGTTTAAAATCTAATCCTTCAAAAAATGATTCTCTAATCAAACCTCTAGCTTTAATACGATCATCATTTTGATGAAAATATGGTAATGAACGATTATTATATTTTTTTGGCGGTAAATGACCTTCAACTGCTTGAAAACCCATACAACCACTAATTTGTGCAATATTTGCTACTAAAGCACAAAAAGTTAATAATATGATTGCAGAAATTGAAAATAATCCAAATCTTATGGAAAGAGATGTATTTGAATTTAAACTCATGCAAGAAATGGGTAATACACTATCAG
>RGCF01000062.1 GCA_009919265.1 Bacteroidota bacterium
ATTGCAGCAGCTATGAGGAATGTCGCAGCTTCAATACGATCCGGTATATTTTCAAATTCAACTGGGCGCAATGCATCAACACCTTCAATGGTCAATGTTGTTGTACCAATGCCATCAATTTTTGCTCCCATTTGTACAAGCATCTCGGCCAGGGCGGTAACCTCGGGTTCCATTGCAGCATTGGTCATGACCGTTGTGCCTTTTGCCATCACGGCTGCTGTCAATACATTTTCAGTGGCACCCACACTTGAAATGTCAAAATGAATTCTATTTCCAAGTAGCTTTGAAGCTTTCGCATGGATATATCCATTCTCTATCGAAATTTCACATCCAAGTTTTTCAAATCCTTTTAAATGGAGATCAACCGGACGCGGGCCAAAAGCACAGCCTCCCGGCAATGAGACGCGGGCTTCACCAAATCGGGCAAGCAATGGACCAAGGACATTAATAGAAGCACGCATTTGCTTCACATGTTCATAGGGAGCTTCAAATGAATGTACCCCGGAAGAGTCAATCGTCAGAGATTCGCCATTCAATGAACATTCTGCTCCCATTGCTTCAAGCAAGCGAGAAATCGTGCGAACATCCTTGATATCGGGGGTATTTGTGATGGTATTCTTACCGGAAGTCAATAAGACAGCCGGGATAAGAGCCAATGCCGCATTTTTGGCACCGGAAATTGTGACAGAGCCGGAAAGTCTCCGACCACCTTGTATGATAAGTTTATCCATATTCTTCTTCTATGCTGCAAAAAGAGAGTTGTTGACTCTCATGGAGGGCACACAAAAGTACAATAATCATGGCTTAAGCCCAAATCAAGAAAGTACATAGACAGCACGGCAAAATTTCATATTTTTGCAACCCCGTGTATTTAAACGGAATTACATCAGTTGACACAAAGCCTCATTATGAGCTCAGAAATGCAATCACATGGCGAAATTGACTCAAAAACGGTAAAAAGGATTGCCGAATTATCGAGATTGAGTTTTAGCGAGTCGGAAATTGATGCATTTGCACAGGAATTTTCCAGCATTGTCAAAGCAATTGATGAAATCAATTCGATGGATTTGACCGGCATTGAGCCGATGTCGCATGTTCTCGATCTTCCCAATGTATTCCGAGAAGATGCATCGAATGAATCGTTGACGGTCAAACAGGCTTTGGAGAATGCTCCAAATCATAATGAAACCTTCTTCAAGGTTCCCAAAGTCATGGAATAAGAGATTCCTGATTACAATAATGAGAGTAAATCATCGTTAAAGATGGGTTCTACTACAAAGCAAACAAAGCAATTTTCAGGTGCTGCGAATGAGAATTACGAAACAATATACCAATCGCGAAAGTCAATCACTGGATAAGTATCTCCAGGAAATTGGCCGCGTTGAACTTCTTACCGGTGATGATGAAATCGATCTTGCGAAGTTGATCAAAAAGGGTGGCTTCGAAGGCGAGCTTGCGCTCGAAAGACTTGTCAAAGCAAACTTGCGCTTCGTTGTGAGTGTTGCAAAGCAATATCAGAATCAAGGTCTTTCACTAGGCGATCTCATCAATGAAGGTAATCTTGGTTTGATCAAAGCTGCAAAACGCTTCGATGAAACTCGTGGATTCAAGTTCATTTCTTATGCCGTGTGGTGGATCAGACAATCCATTCTTCAAGCACTTGCAGAACAATCCCGTATTGTGCGCCTTCCTTTGAATCGCGTGGGTGCATTGAATAAAATCGGGAAGAAATTCAGTGAACTCGAACAAGCATTTGAGCGCGAACCAACTGCTGCAGAACTTGCAGAGCAACTTGATATGAGTGTCGCTGAAATTGCGGAGACAATCAAGATATCAGGAAGACATCTTTCAGTGGATGCGCCATTTGTGCAAGGCGAAGACAATCGTCTATTGGATATTTTGCCAAATGATTTGCAACCACCACCAGATTCTGAATTGATGCGCGAATCATTACGTGTGGAAGTGCAACAAGTACTCACCACATTGTCACAAAGAGAAGCAGAAGTTATTAAATTATATTTTGGTCTCGACGGAGTTTGCCTCACACTCGAAGAAATCGGTGAGAAATTCAATCTCACTCGCGAGCGTGTACGACAAATAAAGGAAAAGGCAATTCGCAGATTGCGACATGCCTCAAGATCAAAAGCACTTCGCTCTTATCTTGGATAACTACTAAAGCCCGATTTAAGATCGGGCTTTTCTTTTGCAAATAAGTAATTCAGTCGTTGGGCTTTCTGCACACATCGAAATACACAAGAGTTCGGGGAAATACAATATCGCAGCATAAAACATCCCAATGAATTCACTTTTTCTGACTGGATACATCAGAAGATTCCACAATGTTCCGGGCCACGTTGAAACCGTGTCAATTGGATATCCCATCAAGTAAAACATCGGCACGATTTCAAGCACTTCAAATCCGGCCTCATCAAGTGTCTGCAAGACTTCATCTTTAGAGCGATGTACAATATGTCGCTCTCTTTTTGTTCCTGAACGGGGAATATTGTCAGAATAAAAAAGAATGCCATCATGCTTGATGATTCTTCCCAATTCATGCAATGCAATGCGATACTTTTCATCATCGGTGATATGAAACAAGACATCAAACACTGAAATGATATCTTTTGATTCATTTGCAATCACCCGCATGGACTCTGCATTCGTAAGATCACAATGATACATCGTGATTGAAGGGAATCTTCGTGCACAAAATTCAACGGAAGCTTCAGTAAAATCCAATCCGGAAATTGAATGCGGAGATTGTCGAGACCAGAGATTCAGATAAAATCCGGTACCACTTCCACAGTCGAGAATATCTTTGTGTGCAATGTCATGCACATGACGCTTCACCACCTTTCCAAATACATATCTCCGAATTGCATAGAGCGCACGATTGAATGCCTTGCCATAAGCAAGGTGTCCAACTCGATGTAAGCCAATATCATTCGATAGTCTTTGTTCCCAATATGATGCAGGATCAAATGTCGACATGAATACTCCATAAAAAAAGGCCAAGGAAACTTCCCTGACCTTTCACAGTTTGCAATTAATCTTAACTCATCGCGGCTTTGCGAATCTTTGAATGTTTTGCACCATAGGAGAAATACAAAACGAATCCAATTGCCATCCAAATGATAAGTCGAAGCCAAGTATCAAGCGGCAAGGAATACATCATGTAAAAACATGTTGCAACGCCGAGCAATGGAACAATCGGAACAAGTGGAGTTTTGAATGATCTCGGTGCATCCGGATGAGTTCTACGCATCACGATGACTCCAATGGACACCAAGATGAATGCAAAGAGCGTTCCGATACTAGTCATTTCACCAACAACCGTCACGGGAACAAATGCCGCAAACAAGGATACGAATACCATGAAGAAGAGATTCGATTTATATGGCGTATGGAATCTTGGATGAACTGTTGAGAATAATCCAGGCAATAATCCATCTTTACTCATGGAGAAAAAGACGCGTGATTGACCAAGCAACATCACCAAAATCACGGATGAATATCCCGCAAGAATGGCAATGATGATTGCAGTTTGAAGCCATGTATATGGAGTTTTCATAATGGCTAGCGCAACAGGTGCCGCCTCGCCTGCAAAGTTTTTGTAATTCTCGAGTCCGGTCATCACATGAGCGAATAACACATACAATACCGTACAAATAACAAGCGATCCCAGAATGCCGATCGGCATATCTTTTTGTGGATTTTTTGCTTCCTGCGCCGCAGTTGAAACTGCATCAAAACCAATGAATGCAAAGAATACAACGGCAGCACCGGTGATGATACCTGTGAAACCAAAATGTTGATAGACACCTGTATTTTCAGGAATATAAGGAGTATAATTCGCAGGGTTGATATATGCCCAACCTAATCCAATGAATACAAGCACAACTGCAACTTTCAAAAAAACCACCACTGCATTTGTTCTTGCTGATTCTTCTGTACCACGAATGAGCAAGAGTGACATCATCACCGTGATGAATACCGCAGGTAAATTAATGATGCCCGTGACTGAAGATCCATCAGGAAGGATATATGGAGGATCCCAGGGAGACATCACGAATTGATGCGGGAGTCCGACTTCAAAAATTCCCAATAATTTTACGAGATATCTCGACCAACTAATTGCAACGGTTGCCGCACCAACTGCATATTCAAGCACCAAGTCCCAACCGATGGTCCATGCAAGCAATTCACCCATCGTGGCATAGGAATATGTATATGCAGAACCGGCAATTGGAATCATGGATGCAAATTCTGCATAGCATAATCCGGCAAATGCACATCCAACTGCTGCCACCATGAACGAAATCGTCACGGCTGGCCCCGCATTATTTGCAGCTGCAATACCAGTCAAAGAAAAAAGCCCGGCGCCAATAATTGCACCAATACCAAGAAGAACCAAATTCATTGGTCCCAATGTACGCTTCAGCGTATGGCTTTCACCCACACCATCCGCCTCTTTTTGTAATTGAGAAAGCGGTTTGGTCAAAAACAAAGGATTGGAAGAGGCCATAAAAAGTCCCGTAAAATGAAACATCGTCAATGTTGACACATGACATTGCAAAGATAGGCACTGCATTGCTCTCAACAAGCCGGTTTATCATACTTTTTTTGAATCTTCGCCATCTTTTCCACATCCTTTTTTATACTTGTAATTACGCCCTCGCAACGGTATTTTTGTAACTCAATTGAACTGACCGGAATGCCTTCCGATTTATGTCGCTTCAACTTTGAATCCGGTCTCGTCGCCTAGTGGCTGGGCAGGGCTCTGCAAAAGCCCCTACAGCGGTTCGAATCCGCTCGAGACCTCACTATTCAGGGAATTTGACCCTACTCTTGTTCACAATTTGGATGGTTTATGGCAACCACAGCCGATCTTCGCGTTGGAGCTTTTTTGAAATATAATGGCGAATTATGCCAAGTTTTGGAAAGTGAGCATCGCACCCCCGGAAATCTTCGTGCATTTTATCAAGTAAAACTTCGCGTGCTTCGCACAGGAAAATTACTTGAAAATCGCTATCGCTCCGGTGAAACCATAGAATTTGTGAGAGTTGAACGCAATGATTTTCAGTATTTGTATCGAGATGGTGAGTCATATGTTTTCATGGATGTGAATACGTATGATCAAATCCCCGTTGATGCGAATATTGTTGGCAATGCTGCTAAACTCATGAAAGAAAATCAGGCTGTGCAATTAACATCGGATGAAACATCTGTTTTGTCAGTTGAATTGCCACCACATGTTCACTTACGCGTTACCCAAACTGAACCAGGTGTGCGTGGTGATACCGCAACAAATGTATTGAAGCCGGCAACGGTTGAAACAGGCGCAATCATTCAAGTACCGATTTTTGTCAATGAAGGCGATATGCTTCGCATCGATACAAGAACCGGCGATTATGTTGAGCGCGTGAAAGAATAATCAGTAGACACTTCTTGAGAAGCGTGTCTCGTGATATGTTCAGTGACACGCTTTTTCATACATACTTGGAGAATAAGACATGGATTTACAATACTTGAAAGAGCTTCTGGCAATTTTTGATGCAAGTTCTGCAACAGAGCTTATGATTGAAGAGGAAGGTGCTTCTGTATCAATCTCAAAGCGTGGACCTGATCAAGTAGTGACACAAGTTGCTCCAGCTCCACAAGTTCATGTTCAGGCTCATGGTGCGCAAACGCAGCCCGCACCTGCGCAGGCGACACCGGCAGCAGCTCCGGCAGCTGAAGAAAATACACATACCATTTTGTCCCCTATCGTTGGTACATTTTATAGTTCACCATCTCCTGATGCTCCGGCATTTGTACAAGTTGGATCCAGAATTAGCGCTGGTCAAACACTTTGTATCGTTGAAGCAATGAAACTCATGAATGAAATCGAGAGTGATGTCTCCGGAACAATCGTGAGCATTCTTGCAAATAATGCACAAGCGGTTGAATACAATCAACCATTGTTCATTGTCAAACCTGATTAATCATTCCTGTATGGAATGCTTTTTATCACGATACATGCAATCATCATGATACAAAAAGTACTGATAGCAAATCGCGGAGAAATTGCATTGCGCGTTATTCGTGCTTGCAAAGAAATGGGAATCAAAACCGTTGCAGTCTATTCCGTTGCAGACAAAACTTCACTCCATGTTCGTTTCGCAGATGAAGCGGTTTGCATTGGACCTGCATCAGGACGCGAAAGTTATCTCCATTTTCCCGCCATCATCACCGCAGCACAAATCACCGGCGCTGATGCCATTCACCCCGGCTATGGTTTTCTAGCTGAGAATGATACCTTTGCAGAAATCTGCGCTGAAATCGGCATCACATTTATCGGACCAAGCGCACATGCAATTCGCAATATGGGTAATAAGTCTGTTGCGAAAGATACCATGAAAGCTGCCGGAGTTCCTGTTATTCCAGGTTCGGAAGGAATTGTGGAAACGGTTGAAGAAGCAAAAGAAATCGCCGAAGCAATGGGATATCCCGTCATGATCAAAGCATCTGCAGGTGGCGGTGGAAAAGGCATGCGATTCGTGCCAAGTGCTGATGAACTTGAAAATTTGTTTATCGTGGCACGCAATGAAGCAGAATCAGCATTCAATAATCCTGATGTATATATCGAGAAATTCATTGAAGAGCCACGGCATATAGAGTTTCAAGTGTTTGCTGACAGATATGGTAATGCAGTGCATTTGAATGAACGCGAATGTTCTATTCAACGCAGACATCAAAAATTGATCGAAGAAACACCTTCACCAATCATGACTGAAGCATTGCGTAAAGAAATGGGAGATGCTGCTGTGAAAGCTGCATTGGCTGTGAATTATGAAGGTGCAGGCACAATTGAATTTCTTGTTGATAAGCATAAGAACTTCTATTTCATGGAAATGAATACGCGTATTCAGGTTGAGCATCCTGTAACGGAAGCATCACTTGGGATTGACCTTGTGAAAGAACAATTGTTAGTGGCTTCAGGCGAGAAACTTGGTCTTGTGCAAACAGCACCGAAATTTCATTCGATTGAATGTCGTATCAATGCGGAAGATCCATTCCATGATTTTCGTCCTTCGCCCGGCATGTTGAAGACGGTGAATTTTCCGGGAGGACATGGAGTGCGTGTTGATTCGCACATGTATCAAGGTTATGCAATCCCACCATATTATGATTCTCTTCTTGCAAAGCTCATTACATTTGCGCCAACGCGCAGAGAGGCAATTGCAAAGATGAAGCGTGCATTGGAGGAATTCATCATTGAAGGTGTGCATACCACCATTCCTTTTCATCGTGCGATGATGGATAATCCAGATTTCATTGCAGGTGATTTTGACACGAAATATCTCGATACCAAAGGTTGGCAATAATTCTTCTACGATTTCAAGGATATGATGATGAATATTCCATCAGAACTTAAGTACACAAAAGAACATGAATGGATCAAGATTGAAGGCAATATCGGTACGGTTGGTGTGACCGATCATGCACAAAGCGAACTTGGCGATGTTGTGTATTTGGATTTCAATGATAATGGTACAGTTTCAGCTGGCGATACATTCGGTACAGTGGAAGCAGTAAAAACGGTTGCAGATTTATATGCTCCTGTCAGCGGCACAATCATCGAATGCAATACCGGACTCAATGATGGTCCGGAACAAGTGAATCAAGATCCCTATGGCGCAGGCTGGCTCATGAAAATAGAACTTTCCAATCCATCAGAACTCGATGGACTTATGGATGCTGAAGCATATCGTGCATTAGTAGGCGCCTGAATCCCATGGCGAAGCCATGATATATCTTTATAAAAAAACCCGTGATACTCAACATATCACGGGTTTTTTAATGTTATACGAAGCAATATTTATCGGCCACGAATAAGCCAATACACTGCATAGTTATCTGGACGAGTTTCATTTCCTGACATATGGTTAATTCCACCTGTACTATTTTGTGGATCACTTGATGATACAGATCCAGTTGAAATATTCTGAGTAAGACTTGGTTCATTAGGTGAAGAGTCAAAAGAGCTAGGATTTGCCCCATCCCAAGAACCGACAGTACCATCTTTGACAAATCCATATCCACTTGGTGGTGAAATAGTATGAGTATGTTTTCTCATAGATTCTGGCTGTGTACTTCGAACGCCAGTTGTGCTTTCTCCACCAGTTCTTGTAGAAGCATCGTTATCCCAATTTCTTCCTTCATCCAAACCGCGGAGGAATGCACCTCTTAGGTCAGGCAAAGTAGTCTCGCCCCCTAGAACATCTTGCAACGCATTTTGCTCAGTACTCGTAAGTTCAGATAAGGTGGATATTGATCTACCATCGCATAATACCACCTCCACTACTAAGCATGAATTCTTCCGAATATGTAGAAGTTGCATTACCATTAACATATACATATGCTCTATAATTAAATCTACTATTACTCAATGTTGTAATCGTATACCTAAAATTGCCAGAATCAGCAACATTTGAAGGATTGTCATTCCAGTTAATGTCGCTCTTAGCCAAAGGTGATATAGTAGACACTAAGGTATTTGAAGAATCTAGCTTATATACCTTGATTGTAACATATGTGATAGATGCAGGTGAATACCTTGTAGTTGACACGTTTGAGGGTGCCAAAGTGACGGAACCACCATTACAATCTGTAACAGTCCCTCCAGGACTTGAAATTGTTTCAGTAATTTTGGTCATCAGTTTCCCGCTGATTGTATAATCAACGGCAAGCATTTGACTCAATGGCATAATTGCCAAAATGAAGAGTATTCTAATAAATGTTTTCATGATGTTATTCTCACTTATCAATTGGATTTAATTTGTTGTACGGCTGAATTCACAGCTTTTGTATCGAGAAAACGCTTCATTTGATTCAGCATAATTTCCTTATACATTGGATCGGTTTCCATTCTCTTGAAGAAGATATTACTTTCAATACTATTACCACTTTCAACAAAATATTTGAGTGCAGTATTATATCCTTCTTCAATTTCACGCACACTTGGGAAACGAATGCTCAATGGCGCATTCCCTTTTTTATTTTGCTCCAATAATTTCATGAAGTCGACAGGACTACCTTCTTGTGTAGGCTCCTGATAACTTCCATCCATCATTTTATCAACATCATAAACGAAATGATTAACAACAGCAGCAGCTTGTGGATCATTCTTCAATGGCTCGAGAGACATAGCAGTATTTGCCTGATATGAATTACCCATTCTTGCAATGACTTTTTCCATCACAAGCATTTTCTGCTCAAGAAGTGCCAATCGTTTAGATTGTTGTGCAGTAGCTTTTGCAACTGAACCATAGTTCATGCCTACTGCAACTTTAATGTAATTAAATCCTTTTGTACCATCTCCTTCTGACCATGCAACACCAATGATTCTTGGATAATCTGAAGGTGATATTTCATTTGGGCGAACTGCAATTGCCAAACCATTATTTCCACCACTTGGAAGAATATAGTCACCCAAGTTAACTTGTCCCATAACTTTCACAGGAACTTGGCCAAGGAATGCAACTTTTTCAAACTGCTTTTCTTTCCCTTTCTCCGGTGTATTACCCAAAACAATTGGCTTATTGGAAATAACCATATACATATCTGCATCAGCTGTGTTTTTGCTGATGACACCATTTTTTACACCTACAACATCAGATGCCATGAATGTTTCTTTTATATCTTGCTTTGGCAACCATTCTGCATAATCAGCAGAGCCTGATTCATAGGTAACACCAAGATTATTTTTCAAACCATAGGTTGCATCGCAATACCAATATTTTTTATCGTCTTGTGCCCCAGTCCATTCATCTTTTGCTAGAGTCACATTGTCATTTGCATAACCTAAACTGACGCCGGCAGTAACCAAGTTTGCAATACTAATTGCAAGCTCAGCTCCAGCTGCCGCTGCAGAACCGGTACAATTCAATGTAAATGGACTAGCTCCGCAAGCAATTTCACCACCAAGTTGCGCGCCTGATACTACTGTCTGCGCTGTTTCAATTGCAACTCTACCTGCTTCCATATCACGAGCTTTTTTAGCAGCTTGCCATGCTTTATATGCTGATGAGATAGCACCATCCATCATGCTAAGTTCACGATTATAGCGATCACTTTGAATCAATTCAGCTTCTGTTCCTTGTCCTTCAATACGACCAACAACTCCACCGCTTGCATTTTCAAATGTGACAAAGTTATTTGACATACCTGGTGTGGCAGCATTTACTTGAATTTTGATACCATTTCCATTTGTTGGATTTTTAAAATGAGCAACATGATCACCTATGGAAGTACCCTGTCCTTCAAATACATGGCCCGCAGTGAACTTCGAATAAAATTGTGAAGTGCCTGCTGTTGCAGATTTACCAATAGCCATACCATCTGTACCATTGACGGTGTTTTGTGTACCGAGTGCAACTCCATAGTCACCTGAAACGGTATTGTTATATCCAATAGCCATTCCATTTCTTGCAGTTGTCGAATTCAAAATACCAATTGCTGTACCTTCCAATGCATTGACAGTATTGGTTGAACCAATAATTGAAGCATGATCACCTGTTGCATTATTATTGGTACCACCTAAAATGGCTGCATAATTTGAATTATTAAAGATATTATTATTATTACCACCACCAACAAATGCAAAGTCTGCATTCAAGATATCATTTGATACACCACCACTGATTGTTGAATACTGTCCGCTTGTTGCAATATTATTATCATCACCACCACCAACAAATGCATAATCTGCATCGCCAATATTGTGATTTCTACCTGCTACAATTGCAGAATTGATTGCACCACTTGCAATGTCATTATTATCACCACTCGCTACAAATGCAAAATTTGCACCGGCAATGTCATTCATCATATTAGAATCCCCTCCACCAATGAGGCTTCGGGTGGAACTCAATGATATGGTATTACTTATTCCACCAACTATTATAGATGATGAACCAATCAACAAGTTGCTTCTTCCACCTCCAAGAAATGAAAATTCAGCATTATTACCATTGGAGTTTCCACCAACAACCACTGAATTAAAACCAGTTGCACTATTTGATGATCCACCTACAACCAATGAATTGTCTTGTGAAGCTCTATTGGATTGGCCTCCACCAATAGTTGAGTTTAAACCTTGGGCAACATTGGCATTACCTCCGCCAATGAATGAATAGAGGCCACTGGCTTGATGATCTTTACCACCGCCAATTGTTGCATACATTCCATTTGCTGAAATAACATTATTACCACCGGCACTAATAGAAGAATAGTTGGCAAGTGCTCTATTATTTGCACCACCACCAACAAATGCCCATGAACCTTGTGCATTGTTTGCTTGTCCACCGGCTATCGTTGCATAAGTACCACTCACATTATTTGCAAAGCCGCCTAAAATTGATGCATAACTTGATGAAGTTCTATTTTCATCACCGCCTGCAATAATAGCTCTTAGTCCATTCTGATAATTTGCGAATGTCCCTTCATTTTTTCCTTTGCTAGGAAATAATTTATCGCGCAAATCAGGACTAAGTTGATCAACGCCAACCGCATCAGTTTCAACCGCACCTGCCATAAATGCATAAGCAGCTGATTGCAATGGAATGCGCATATTTTGCTTTTCGCCATTGACAGAAATATCAATGAAATATGGTTTATCAAATTTCACTGTGCGAGGCAAACCTTTTAATCCACCCAATGAGAATTGATATAGTCCTGTTTCACCAACAAGTACTGTGTCAATTTGTTCATGCAATGGAATGCCACCCAATGGTGACTCATAAATACCTACTCTAAACACTTGCTTCCCTGCAAGTGGCTTCAAGCCAAAAGCGGAAGTCAATACACCCTGCACGCTCAATGTGCGTGGAATGCCCTGTTGTGCAAAAGCAACGGAGCATGTTGTGATCGCAATGACCAACAACATCAAGAGTCTGTTCATAATCATGTTACCGTCCACGAAAAGTTAAAAAGGAGAAATAAAATACAATTCATATAGTAGGGATTAAGGGGATTAATCCATATTCTTAAGTCTGCAATATAAGGCAAAATACCAAGACAACTATCTTTTTTATCAACTTTTTATATAGTTCTTCAACCCCACCTATTCTTCGAAGTTTAGATCGCTTTTTGTCCTCTTGCTTATGTTTTTTCTATGGCGTGTGAGTACAGTAAATCGCCATTTCTCCCAATATATTCGATATACAATGTTGAGGAAGAAATTGTAAGAGCAGCAAATCCACCATTTGTTTCGGCAAATAAACTGTATTCACCCCATGAAGTATCCCTGCTTCCTCCACCTGCCCCTGAAATTGCCTGATAAAAGGCATCTTCCGGATGCTTAATCAATTGCAAATCATGATCATGTCCGGATAAATACAAATCAACATTATAATGGTCCAAGATTGGCTTTAGTTTTTCATTCATGAATTTCTGATCCCCATATACCCCATAAGAGCGAATCATGTGATGTCCGACTACGATTTTCCAATATGCAGTTGATGCCTCCAACTCTTGTTCAAGCCATACCAGCATATTACTCTCTTTCTTTTCGACCAATAGATTGGTGTCCAACATGAAGAATTCGATGGACGCTTCGCCTGCTATCTCCTGAAAATTATAATAGAAATCAGGGAAATTCCATTGTGGATTAACTTTGGAATATTCTATTTGAGCAGGCAAATCACCGAGATAATCATGATTCCCAAAGATGGCATACCATGGCTTTTGAATGAATTCACCTGTGTACACATCTTCGAATTTTGTCTTCCATTGTGGGTCATCCACACTCTTGACACCCTTCCCATAAATATTATCACCTGTGGAGATGATCATGTCTATGGGTTTTGTCATGGCATAAGCATTCATGGAAGCAGCAACATCTTTTTGCAATGCTGTGCCTGCACCCCAATCGCCCAATGCTATCAATCTCAAGGGAGTTTCATCTTCAAAGGAAGGCATTTTTGTAAGTTGCGGTTTCTCAGCAGGGGCATTCTTCACCTCTGAGGCAATAATGGATGCTATCCATTTGCCAAAAGGCAAAAAGCTGATGAGTGCCGCTATGAATGTCCTTCTTCTCATGTAGACCTAACTGTTTCGTTCACTGTGGAAAGAAATGTGGAAAACTCAATGCGCAAATTACTGCATTCTGAACTCTTAGAAAAGCGTATTTCTCATGAGATGGCGTTTTCTGTTAAAAAACACCCTGTATTACTAATTGTTGACAGCATTCGATCGGTATATAACATCGGATCCATCTTCAGAAGTGCCGACTCAGCAGGAATTGATGAAATTCTTTTATGTGGATATTCGCCCATCCCACCCAGGGAAGACTTATCAAAAACTGCCCTCGGTGCGGATGAAACTGTTGCCTGGAGATATTACAAAGAGTGCAAAGATGCAATCAAGGAATGCAAAGAGAAGGGGTATACGGTTTTGGCTGTTGAATTAACTACAAATGGCATTGCCTATGATGCACTGACATCAGATCATTTCCCTTTGGCCCTGGTTGTTGGAAATGAAGTATCTGGCATAGATGACTCCATCTTGACATTATGCGATGGAGCGATTGAAATTCCAATGTATGGCGTGAAGCATAGTTTAAATGTAGCCGTTGCCTCTGGCATCATTATGTATGAAGCAGTGCGTGCATATCGAACACATTTCAACGAATGATTGTATCTGCCCTATCCGGACTCAGCGATATGATTCCCACTTTAGCTCCTGCAACTTGCTCTATCGCAGCGATATATTGTTTAGCCGCATTGGGGAGATCATCATAGTGCTTGATGCCTGCAAGTGAACAATTCCATCCTTCATGAAATTCATAAAGTGGTTTCACTTTTGTCAAGTCTTGCACATTTGCCGGAAAGGAACGAAGCATTTTCCCATCAATTTCATATCCGGTGCAAATACCGATGGATTTGACATTATCCAAGACATCAAGTTTGGTCAATGCAATATTGTCAATACCATTGATCATCACAGAATAGCGAAGCGCAACACCATCAAGCCAGCCGCAACGACGGGGTCTGCCGGTAGTGGCACCAAATTCAGCACCAATCTTTCGTAATTCTTCGCCCATTGCATCATGCAATTCAGTAGGGAAAGGTCCATTACCAACGCGAGTTGTGTACGCTTTCACAACTCCAATGACAGAATCAATTGCAGTTGGAGGAACACCGAGTCCTGTGCATGCTCCACCACTTGTAGGATTGGAGCTTGTCACAAAAGGATATGTGCCATGATCAACATCCAATAATGCACCTTGCGCGCCTTCCATCAATATGGATTTTCCATCTGCAATCGCCTGATTAAGCAGCAATGTGGTGTCTTTGATATATGGATCAATCTTGACATCAAAATCCAAATATTCACTGATGATGGAATCAATGTCCAATTCTTCATGATCATAAATTTTCTTGAGCAGCACATTTTTTTCTTCAATGTTTGCACGCAATTTTTCTTCGAATACTGTTCTATCGAGTAAGTCCACAATACGAATTCCGCTACGCGAGAATTTGTCGATATATGCCGGACCAATTCCACGGCCTGTCGTTCCAATTGCTGCACTTGATTGTGATTCGCGTGCTTTGTCGAGCATCTTATGATAAGGCATAATGAGATGCGCTTTGTGACTGATATATAATCGATCTTTGATTGAAATACCAAACTGCTCGAGCATTGCAATTTCTTCCATCAATGCTACAGGATCAATCACAACGCCATTGCCAATTACACATTGCACATCATTCTGAAGAATACCGCTGGGTATGAGATGCAGCACGAATTTTTTTCCTTCGATCACAATCGTATGACCTGCATTAGCACCACCTTGATAGCGTGCAACGATGTCAACAGAATCACTTAAAAGATCGACGATTTTTCCTTTTCCTTCATCGCCCCATTGGGCACCGACAACGATATTGACACTCATATTTCTACATGCGAATTAGTAATGACAAAAGAAAGCCCCCAACAGCAATGCCGTGGGGACTTGGGTGATATGTTGTAGAGTCGGGATGACTCAGGTTCAAGACACATCGAACAATGTGTTCAATCGTGTCAATTCAAGCAATTTCTGAACATGCTCCGGAATTTGGTGCAATGAACATTGTCCACCGACTTGTTTCATTGTGGCTTGAGCACTAATCAACATACCCAATCCGGAACTATTCATGATTTCAATTTTCGAGCAATCAATAATGAGATGATTGCATGTTTGTGACAATGCTCTTACTTCATCATTAAATGTCAAAGCATCTGGTCCGCCAAGCATGGATTCCGGTGCAATGATGATATGTGCATCCATAATTCTGTCTCAGAAAACATGCAAGAATGCTTATGCTTTCGCAGGTGA
>RGCF01000063.1 GCA_009919265.1 Bacteroidota bacterium
TCATTTATACTAACACATTGAATAAACTGTGTCATATATTTACTAGGACGTAATTCTACCTTATATATTTTTCGCTTATCAATAGGAGTCCCTTGAAAATTCATATACCTTGGTCCACCTGGAGATGTAGGTGAATATTTCGGTGAATATGTCGGTGGAGATGTCGGTGGAGATCTAGGTGAATATATTGGTGAATATATCGGTGATGACATACGCCACTTCTATAAGTATCTACAGAATTTAAGAAATTACAAGTCGTCCAATTCAACATCTTTTTCCTCTTGCTCTTGCTCTTGCTCTTGCTCTTTCTTTACAGGTTCAGATAATTCATTTGCAGACACGGGTGCTTCTTTTTCAATACCCAACGCCCTCTGTGTCTTCCAGTCAACCTTCGGCTTTGTTACGTGGGTATTTTCTTCCTGGTCCTTAGATTCTGAATCATAGTCAAATATATCATCATTATTACTGGATTGTGCTATCGCTTCTGCCCCTCTCACATCACCCTTCTCAAACTTATCTGACATTGAATTCAGTACATCTGTCTGACGAAAGAGGTGAGGATTAACACCCTTTGCACGCAAGTCATCATATTGTTTCGGATTAAATTTTCCTATGATATCCCCCCTATCAGAGTGCTTACCTTGCTCTAAATCGGCCTTACTAAGAAGGCAATCACGTAAACTAATAAGAACAATATCGCCAACATTGAATTTAGTCTTCTTTTTAATTCCCTCGGCAATCTTACAAATACGCGTCTTATTATCTTGACAATATACATTCGTATTGAGATTTCCCAGAAGTTTTGTTATACTTCCTACAAATTGGTCCTTCTCAACGGTTAAAAATATATTATCATCTTCACCAGTTTTTTTGTATTTCTTGTATCCTTTACCTCCTCGTATGTTAGGCATTCTATACTAAGATGTACTCGCAACTTTAGACCCGTTATCAAAAAAGCCCGTTATCAAAAAAGCCCCTCCTTCTTAGCCTGTTTGTAACTCATAAATACCCTAGCCCCGGGATTCGTTGGATCTGGATTGACAAGCACTACTGCTTCCTGACTAGGTATATCAGATCCAGCAACTCCACCTCTCATTGTACGCTTCCGGGTCTTCCTAATGAGTTTAGATGCTCTTAAGACATATCGCCTGCTTTTTCGCTTTCCCTGCATGCGCTTCACAAACATCCTGCTTAGGGGCAGGCTTTTTCATATATACAACCTTCTTCCCAACTTTTGATGTATATGCCTCGAGAACTCGCTTATTATCTTTCACGCTCCCTGTCGGCAAATTATGACTTGCCAATGTGGCTCGTATTCCCGCCTTATAATCGGTAGAATCCCTGTCCTGTGGTATCTCAATCACCGGATCGTATTTCTTTTCACGAATGTAAAGCTCACCCTTTTCTTTTACAATGATGGGAATTACGCAGGGGAACGGCTTCGTATTTATTTCTGCGAGGGGTGTACATTGTTTAGGAGGAATAAGATAATGACATCTCACCTCATATGGAATGAGTTGCTCCATATACTCCGGAACTCTCTTATTCCAGTACTCCATTTTAGTACAATTCAAAGTGGAATGACCTCTCGTTTTACAACAACTACATGTGAGCGCCATAGCGATAGGACATACGTCCTCACTATGCTTCTCATCGTTGGGAAGGATGCCTTTACAAGAATCACACATAGCAGTCGTTACATACACCCCCTAGGGGTCGCCGAATCAATTTTACTTTTCATTATGATGATAGTGTAGAATGTCAACGTCTTGCTTTCCTCTTGGTATCATGAAAGGTCTAACATATAGACAACTGCTGACATATAGCATGGCGGTATCCACCTTCAAGAGAGTTGAAGCGTACAATGCCAATATATTCGCATTAAGAAGGGCAGGAGATTCCTCACAGCAATACTATATCTTTAAAGATTCAACGGAAGAGACTGCATATACACAAGGCCGTTTTCTACTTGCTCAGAATGATCCTAAATATTTCAATTACACTCCTGTACAAAAAATATAAGATAGAATAGAATACATGTCTGATCCTAATAACATTACTAACTGTGGCTGTAAAGTACAACAATTCGGACAAATTATATTTGATAATACTGCCTACCAAAATGGCGCAAATAACGTTTATCAGAATAAACAGGCTACTGTCACCGCTTCTATAAATGGTACGCTCGGCACAGCAGGAAATGGGCAACCTATATTTAAATCACACTATGAACGTATGCAGTACTTACATGGGCGGCAAAACCAAGGGATTAACGGGGCCAGTTGCGGTGTTCCCAAGAAGACTTTCGCTACCCGGTTTTAAATGTTTTTCTTCAAACTCTTTCAGGCGCGTTTGTGTAGACACTGTATGTCTTCGTAAGCGTTCCTTTTCCGCCTTTTGCCACTGAACCCACCAGAGCCCCCAGGCCTCCACGATATGTCTTTCAAGAGTTAGTTGAGGTATATCTGACATTATGTTATATTCGTCCGTACTATAAAAATGTATATATATACGTCAATTTTACTTACGGGAGCGGGGGGTTTGGGATACACGAAATGTCTCCAACCATGAATCCGTCGTGACCGAAGTCTCCCAAGTCGCCTTCTTTGTTTCAGGATTATATGTCCCTACACGAATCCCGTCTTTTACTGCACCAGGAATCTCTGGCTGAAACGCATACATCACTCCTGACTTTAGATACACTGGAATACCATCAATCGTATCTACTCCTCTATGTAAGCTCGGCATATACTCACCAACTCACGCGCTAAACCATTCATTTTTATACCTAAAAGTCGGCCTCCGTACTGAAACTCATCTCCTCCTGGGTCTTCCCAACACCCGCCTTCGCGTAATTCGCATTCCTCTTCTCAAAGAAGTTATCCTTCCCCTCCAAGGAAATCCTCTCCATGAATTCAAACGGATTTGCCACACTGTAGATTTTGGGGTATCCTAGTTGGACTAAGAGACGATCTGCCACAAACTCTATATACTGGGACATCAACTCGGCATTCATCCCAATGAGTTCACAAGGCAGAGCCTTCGTGATGAAATTCTTTTCAATCGCCACCGCCTCCTTGATAATCTTATTGACCTGACTCTTTTTCAAGCGATTCTTAATTTTACCGTATAAGAGACATGCGAAATCCGTATGCATTCCCTCATCCCTGGAGATGAATTCGTTACTCGTAGTCAGGCCAGGCATAATCCCACGCTTCTTCAGCCAGAAGATTGAGCAGAACGCCCCACTAAAGAAGATACCCTCTACTACCGCAAAGGCAACCAGACGTGTAGCGAAATTTGCCTTGCTCGCATCTAGCCACTTCTTAGCCCAATCCGCCTTCTTTTCAATGGCAGGAATCCTCGTGGCGGCCTCCAATAACTTCTGCTTTTCAGCCTTGTCATCAATATAGGTATCAATGAGTAAAGAGTACATCTCAGAGTGGATTGCCTCCATGAAATTCTGATTGGAGTAGAAGTACCTCGCCTCTGGCCACTGAACCTCATTCTGGAAATTGGTGGACAGGTTCTCCATTAGAATACCGTCGCTAGCCGCAAAGAATCCTAAGACATGTTTAATGAAATGCTGGGTATTACCATCCAACTTCTCCCAATCCTTTAGGTCCTTTGCCAAATCAACCTCCTCTACAGTCCAGAATACAGAAATGGCCTTCTTGGTCATGGCCATTATATCAGGGTGTTCAATGGGAAACAATACATGTCGGTGAGGGTTTACTGTCAAGAGCGGCTCAGTGTCCTCCTTTACAATAGGCGTTTCTGCTAATTGTAATGCAGGTGGTTCCACTTTACTAACCCGGGGTTTACGGTTAGGAGATGCCTTGGCAGAAATAGATTCCTTCTGTAAAGTTGCGATATGCTGCTCCATTCTGGACTTGGACAAGATATTCATATCTGAGAAACTCTCCATTCAAAGCTACCGAATGGAAACTTTTTCAGTTAAACAATTTTTAGACCTAGTTATAATAGATGAAAGGTGGTGCCGTTATAGGAGAGGGGGTAGACGGATGTGTCTTATCAGAACCAACATGGCCATGTGCTGCCAGTAGTAAGATTATAGGTCAAATACCCGATGGAAAAGATAAATCGGTCGTTTCCAAAATCGTACAGATGGATGATGTGGAATCTTATTATTTACAAGCAGCAAATCGTATCTTAGGCCCACAACTTTCCATGACATATTTGGCCGGTCTCAGAGGTATGTGTTCTCCTGCAAACAGTACTTATATGCCTATTAAAGATAAAACTGCTGATTTCATAACTGATAAGAAGGACTTATTTGCTTGGAAACCCGAAGGTCAAGCATGTGAGGCTCTCAAAAAGAGTTTCAAACAAGGTATTGCGAAAACACACAAACTTATGATCATATCACGATATCCCAGCACTCTTGAAGAGTGGATACATACCGTAATGGCTAAGAAGATACCAATAAACTATGTCATTCAAAGTGTTAATTTGGGAATACCATCCTTCTTAGGTATTCTCCAAATGTTCTATAAACATCAAACCGATGAACTTATAAACCTTGATCTTCATCATAAAAATATATTTGTGAGAGCAGTAGGTTCTAATATTCAATTTGGTATATCAGATTTTGGTCGCTGCCTTCTGCGAATTAGAAATAATGAGCAATCTAGTACCGCCTATTTTAATAAAGCCATTAGATCTATGAATATCAATCAAAAATCTCAACCTATCTATATGTATTTTCGTCAGATTGCCTTTGAGGCGCGAATTCTTCATTACTGTTATATGAACGACCTAGAACGTGCCAACCCAGATGAATTAATAAATGCTTATGTGAATGATGCTGAAGTGAAAAAATGTGCGACAATATCAAACGATATACTTATTATAAATCTTCATCATTACAAAGACTACTTGTTGAAATACCCTCTCTTTATTGAAATGCTTGAAGTTATGCAGGGTATTATCAAGAAGGAGAAAACTTCAGGGCAAATACCACCTTATGACGAAAAAGAGAAAGTTGTATTAGAATTTATTATAACAAGATATATGGCGGTCTCTCCAATTGTCACACTTATAGAGCAACTGTTATATCTGTCTGATACTCTGTATGATGAACTTACAAAAATATCTACCAACTATTTCTCTGGAATACAAACAGACGTTCCAGCAAATGGCTCTGGTATTTATAAATTAATCACATACGTCAATCGCATGATAACCAGTCCTTATACAAGCAAAGGCTCCTTAATAGATGCACTCACTTCTATTCAATCAGTAGACCTAAAAGCCGTTTGGGCTGATATAGTCTGAAAGAACTCACGTACCTTTGGATGAACCGTGAAAGCAGACGCTTTCAACTCCCAAATATACAGTGAATCCAACGATTTCACTCTTGATAAGGCTACGTAGGCCTGGCCATATTCAAAGGTATTATCACCAATATCAATTAACGCACAATCCAGAGTGGCTCCTTGAGCCTTGTGGATTGTGACGGCATAGGCAAGACGCAGTGGTATCTGTTCCCTATTGAATCCCTCAATCTCCTCACTTGCCCATGTCACCGGCTGAATAATAAGACACTCTCCATTCTTGAATTTGACCAAAGGAAAGGGGTCAGGACCCTCGCAGAATCGTTCAATAATCCCACGAGAGCCATTCACTAAGCCATGTTCAGCATGTGTATTTGTCAGGAGCATCACCTGAGAACCCACGCGCAAAGTCAATTCCGGCACATAAGACCCATTCTTATCCATTTTTTCCGTAGCCCACTGAACCTGCTCATCCGTGGGTTTCACTGCCGCAAAAGGTGGTGGCGTATAGACATTCTTGGCCTTGAAAACATAGTCTGCCCCCTCACACTTCTTGAGTTGCGCCATATTTATTTCCTCTACATCGGCCCTGCGTGTGAATAGTAGTGTCGGCTTGATTTCCAACTTCTTCCATTCCTTAGTCTTTCGCGTCTCCAGAATTGCAATGGACTCCTGTGATAATTTTCCAAGTCTCGCTTCTTCTAGTACTTTCAAGAAGACTGGGTCTGACTGCCTATGAATTGTGTTAAGAATTACAACATCCTTGATATGTTCCTTCCAGAACTCAGATTCAAATACGAACGAATATTCCTCCTCCTTATTGACCGGAGGTAACTGATATAGATCCCCTACTAAGATGATTTGGAGTCCACCAAATGGTAATCCTTTCGCCTTTCTCATGGCGCGTCCAATGGCATCCAATTTATCCAGTAGTACCGGTGTCATCATACTTACCTCATCAATAATAAGTGCGTCGGCAGCAAGCCAATTCTTCTTTGCCTTTGATGACTTCTTGAGTTTACTGACAATGACCTCAGCAGCCTCTTTTCCTAGGCCAATTCCTGCCCACGAATGAAGTGTCTTGGCCTTTTTTCCTAGAAGTAACGCGGCACATCCAGTCAAGGCGGTTAGAGCCACGTCCTTACCTTCCCGATTTAGGGCTTCCACGATACTGCGTATAACATAGGATTTTCCAGTACCTCCTGCCCCTGTTAAGAAGAATGATACACCGGTTACAGCCAGTGCAACCGCCTTTTTTTGATCATCATCCATTGTACCTTGGACATACAAATAGAATCCATACAATTTTTATGGCTAGTTCCAAGAGAAATTATGATTCAAACCAATAATAGATATGGGCAATACTGCTTCGGGGCCCGCTCCAGGACCAGACCCTTCTGGAACGGATACTCCAACACCTACACCTACACGCACGGGTACACCTACGCCTACAGCGAGTATTACACCCAATATATCTCACGTAGCATCCTATTCACCCTCTTTTTCCCTATCACCTTCTGTATCAGAATCTTCGTCTCATTCTGTTTCTGAGTCTGCAATCATATCACATAATTTCACTGAATCAAATAGAATGAGTGATACTGTATCAAACTCACCAAGTCTTACAAGATCGGCAAGGGCGTCTAATACAAACACCGCGTCCCCGTCAAACTCTATGTTACCTATTCTTGTCTGTGGTAATTCAGCATCCTATCCAAATACATGGAAGTCTCATACTACCGCTGGAACAAATCAATACCTTGATAACGCGAATTGTAATTCGGTTATAACTGCGCCATCTGATAAAATCATTCAGGCCACCGTCCTTTCCTTGAATACGGAAGCTGGATATGATTATGTGCGTATATTTGACGGGTCCACAACAAGTTCAACGACCCTTAAAGCAATGGACGGAATCATAATTCCTTTACCCGGTATCTGGACAACCACTGGAAATACAATGACAATTCAATTCGTATCAGACGCTTCAAATACAGGTCTCGGTTCCGTAATACGCGTCATTTTTCTTAATAGGCCTACATCTAGTGCGACAGTGTCATCAAGTGTTTCATCTACGCCATCTATTACAAGGAGCAATTCACGCTCACCATCTGTCTCAAAATCTTATAAACCAAGTCCTGAAGAAACTTATTCCGTGAATTACACAAGCTCTACGTCAGTGTCCAAATCAAATACAGTCAGTCGCAGTTCCTCCCATTCTCCGTCATCCTCTAAATCATCATATATTAGCTTAACAAGCACAGTGTTTCCATCCTTCACGTCATCCTCATCTATGACTACATATATTAGTCCAAGTACACCCTTCTCACAATCACCCTTGTATTCACGATCAGCCACTATGTGTCCATCCCTGTCATCCTCCACAACACAATCAAATACAGAATCCCCCGTGGCATCTAGTACCGAATCTCCCTCTTATACTGGGGTTAAGACTGCATCCTATTATGTAACTATAACACCATCCTATACACCTTCCAAACTAAATACTATATCCTATTGCCCCAGCATTACCATTTCTTTTTCACCCAGTCCAAGTTACACATATTCACGAACAAACCTAGCAGCACCCTCCGCAAACTCTACAAGTACACTATCCCTTACTACAACACCAAGCATATCGGCCCTCCTTACTACAACGCCAAGTATTTCTGCTATTCCTACAGCACGCCCTAAAGGGCCTCCTCCACCCCTACCCGCAGATCTGACAAACATGTCTCTTGGACAACTTGGCGACCTTTTTAATGATATGGCATACTATGATGCCTCTAAAATTCAAGGCTCCTTGAATACACTGGGCTTTGCTGCCCTCCAAAAAAAGGGTGGTGAGTTCTCAATCAGTACATCCGCATTTAGCCTAAAAATGGCAGCTCTTGATACTAGTGCTCCCGCAGCTCTCAAACTAGGTACCACCAGTGTTGATATCCCGCCTCTTGGAAGTCTAGGAACAGGTCTCGCAGCCTCTGTTATTCAATGGAAATCAAACCCCTATGCAGCACAGAGTTCCGTAATTCCAGATACACTCCCATTATCTATGAGTGTCTTAGATACAAGCGGTAAATATCTGACTGTAAAAAATCTGACAACACCCATCGCATTCAGTTTCAGTCTCAATACATCAGATTCAAAATTTCAGGTCGCCCCACGTTATTTAGCACAGTGCTACACCAATGAATTATATGTTAAGACAAATACATATTATGAAATCTCATATGACGCAATTCAAACTGGAAAGGGTACGTGGAATGTCCCCTGTCAAATGGATACATGGATCTCGGTAAATTGTACTACATTTGACACGAATTCAATCGTTACTGCACAATGTCCAAGTCTTATTCTTACACCGAAATGTCTATACTGGGATACTACGTCAGGGTCATGGTCCAGCGACGGTTGTAAACCCACTCTTGTGAATTCCAGCGTACAATGTTCCTGTACTCACTTGACAGATTTCGCAACCCGTATTGATGCGATGGCCCAGGAAAATAAACAACTCTTTCTAAATGCCAGGAATGTCTATTCCCTAGAAGGCCTTATGAAATATGCACAATGGTATGGTACTTTTGGCGGTATTGGCCTGATGACCGCATTGCTCGCCCTTTTGTCTACACGTATTGATATACTCACAACTCAGAAATACGTTAAAAGTCTATGTCAAGATGAAGTCATACAAACCGTGTTTGAGAATGCTCCAAATTCAGCAATCTATGTCTACGATCCAAAATCAACTAAGAAGTGCATGAAGAAAGTAAATAGGCCGAAAGAGCCCGTAAAAGAAGTTAATATTTGCCAACGCATTCTTCAACAGCATACTCGTATACAATTTCTATTCCGCTACGACCCACGCTTGGCACGTATATTCAGACTTCTCGCTTTATTCACCATTCAATTCCACTCACTCTTTGTGTCGGCACTCTTCTATGGATTTACCTATGGCGGTGCAGGTAAAGAAGGGATGATGTGGTATGATATTATAATTCTCGCACTTCTAACAAGCGCAATGAATATTCCCGTCATTTCAACCATGCTTTCGTATCTCAATAAAGTCGGCGTCAGTGAATTCAAAGCCAAATTTCCACTTCTATATGAAGAGTATGAGCGTAGATCCAAATTTGAAAAATACGCGTTGGCGTATCTGAAATTAAAGGGTGTCATAAAGGATGACGATGACGGTGATAACGAGAATGACGATACTAATGGCGTAATTGTAAATGATGATGAAGAGTCAGTATTAGACAGGTTACTCATGTATCTATGTTGTAAGAATCCTCCAGAAAAAAAGGAGGATGAGATTAGCACTCTAAGTAAGAAAGATTTGCTTGTTAAAATGATAAAGGTTATTAAGGCAAAGTATCCAGGATTTGAAGTCTATTCGTCATTCTGGACATACCTCCCATGTCATACAACACAGGCGTGGTTATTTTTGGTTTGTGCAGGCGGCTGGTTAGCCTGGTGTTTAAATTACCTACTCCTTTTCGCAGCAAGTCACGAACAGTCAGTGGGACAAAATATAATGGTAAGTTATGCTACCTCAGAACTCACAACCATATTCTTATCACAACCTATTACTATTGTATGTACCTATATGGCATATAAAGCACTCAATACCTATGGTGATTATATACCAGTATTCATTAAGAAGCTTTTATTAAATAAAAAGAGAGTTCCAGGCCTCTATTTTTTCAGTAATCCCTGGGCGAATACTGCAGAATCAACATTTACACATAAATTTGCATATAGCCTCTTTGTAAGATGTCCTGCGAAAGCATCTAATACCAGCGAATTAGCCTATGCACCCACAAAAGCAGTAATCCATGATATTGAGGAAGAGCCCATATGTGACGTAGAAAAACTGTATAACCAAATTATGGATAAAAAAAAGGAACTACATATCCGCGAAGTTAAATAAAGAACGTCGGAAGTTTTCTGAGTACCAGCCATATACTGATAGGCGTCTCTGGTAAATTCATAATAGCCGCTTCCAACTTGGTCAACGCAACCTTTCTATCAGCAGTAAGACGTCCTTCTTTTTTGGCAGATTCCATAAGAGTCTTGTTGACTTCCCATAAAGAACACTTACTCGCAACCATATTTTTCTTAGCCCACCCACGGGCCCTCTCATGTAATTTAAAGGGTCTCGTCCAAATATCCATTTCAGGACATTCTACCAATTGATGGAGAGATAAAGCCTTACTATACAAATGTTTCGCATCGTGTGCGATTTGTTCAACATACTGATGAATCTTTTTTATAGAATCATCAACATGTTCTGTATCAGTATCGCTATCTATGTAACTCATTCTAATGTTATAGTATAACTAGAATACATAAAAATACAATTTTTACATACGGGTTTAGGTGCTTTCGTTCAGTCGCTGCGCCATGGCGCTAATTGGGTGATGTACATCGGAACGTATCCACCATATTGTCTCATTTGTATCGGCAGGTTCAATCGCCACAATCCAATGCGGTGGCACAAGTAATGTCGTGCCTGGTCTGAGCACTACTTCAATATATTGTACTTGAACCCAGAGGGGGTGATGAGTAAATGTGGCATCCTTCCATCGGAGACCTTTCCAACCATCTGGCATCTTAGCCTTCTGTGCGCTGTGTAATATTATACATCTAGCCACACCCTGTGTACATGAATATGATGTGGCCCAACCAAAGCAATGTCTCAAACCCTCTGGCCCGATATGCGCTTCCGTTTTCATATGAAAGATCCAGGGCGACAATTCAAACCACTTTGTCAAAACTGACTTTTGAATTTGACTAATTCCAAGAATTTCAGCCCACGCCTGTTCCTTTGTTCTTCCTTGGTGACTCGACACATATGCGCGTGTATTCTCATATATATTCCAACTAGGCTCTGCCGACCAATATTTAGTCTGCCTCAAAGAATTCGCCAACCAGATTTCCTGTGGCCTCACATCCGAGATAACCACAGGCTTCTTTTCATCCCATAGTGGGGCCAGCTGCATAGAAATCTGTGACTCTTTTATTTGCGCTAAACCATATTCAGATACACTCTGAGTATAATACCAAATACTTATACATAGTATAATAACTAGTATGAGTATCCATTCAAGCATAGCTCCTTAACGCATACCTCTAAATGATTAGTAAGCCCTCTAACGCAGTTCGCAGCTAGTACCATCACCCCACGCCCTATTTCCAGACTGCGTGTTATGAGCCGACACAGGCAAAACCTCACATCGCGATGCATTCGTCCAAACATTTTGCCGGGGTGGCTCAACAGATGCTGGCGCCTTATATCTATCCTGCTTCGTCGTATTGTTAAACAGGCGAGGCGACCTATCCCAATTCTTCTTATCAGCCTCACTCCTACAATGGTACGTACCAGACCTGAGCAGTGCCTGGGGCATTGCTAATTCTTCAATAAATCGTGTCGTATTTTTAGGAGTCACTGGGACCAGCATGCCATCCACATACATATCTCCTTTCTCGGGAGGCTGGTACTGGGCAGGATCACATGTACCCAAAGGCCTATCTAATCGCCTCAAAAGACTCTCTCTATCAATGTTGTTCAGGTAACGATTAGGAGGATATACGTCACCACCTGATGGAAATACTACATCATCAGAAATATCGGGCGCCGCTAGTTCGGGAGCACTCGTCCTGTAATCCAAACACACCTTCGTATAGGGGCGAAAGTCCACCGGAAGAGGTACTAATTCAGTTGGAACCGTGCGTGAATAAATGCGAGTAGGATCCCAATGTGTAGATAAGCAAACAGGAGGAAAGAAGGGGGTAGTCGTTGAACTCATTACGGGATAGGGGCCTGATGGGCTCCCTCCTTGCTTAGGTGTTCCTAATGGACTTATTGGGGGAATTGCCGATGACATCTGACCTTATTTAGAAATTACGTTTTAGGAATTGTTGAGTCTGTTGTAGCCACGTCTATCGTTTCTACTACTTGAATACTACCACTCCATTCACATTCATTGTTGTCTATAATGGCTCCAGTGATATCATACCATGTAAATGTCAATTTATCTAACTTTCCAATTGGCGGATTAAACATAACTGGATTCTGAATTAAGGTTGTCGCAGGAGATCCAAAATTATTCAAGATAAGTTTGCAGTTGTAGAGTTGTGACTCAGCCTGGGCATCTCTAGTCTCAGCGTAATTCTCCTGCCTACTAATATCCAAACGATTCATATTGTATTCTTCATTCATCTTCATATAAATATAATCGTCCAAGATTTTGAAAAAGGACCCTGCCCTCTGTATTGTATTAAAGGGGGTATCTGCCTGGGTGAATCCCAAATTATATCCTATACTATATTCCTCAATAGTGCGATTTGAATCCTGTGCTATCGTAGAAAAGGGGAGACTGAACTCAAGAGGGTCGTACACACGCTCACGATTCGCCACATAACTAGGAATTATATACTGTAGATCACCTGTAATGAGAGACTTCTGACCTTGGAGTACTGCTCCCGTAATACTACTAATAGATGGTCCACTGGTATTGATTGTTCCGTAAATATTTTTATATTGTTTTAAGAAGTCGCCAAATGTCACAGTTGTTATAGTAGACCCGCTGAATCCAGGTAAGCCAGTACTACCAAATATCTTAGAGACTGCAAAACTAGATGTAAAGAGTCCCAGAACAGTCAGATAATCAGAATTCACATTCGCATTACTTTGTAGAGTAATAATTTCGTTAGATAAGTCTTTCAAAGATATGTATCCAAAATCATAACGTCCAGGCAAATAAAAGCGCACCAGTGCCTTGAAACTCTCAGAGGGAGAGTAGGCGCGAATAGCTAAATAATTAAAGGTGTTAGGGTCATTATTATTAAAATCAGATGAACTCTGTAAATTAATATTCTGTATAAATGAGTTGAAGAAATACCCGGAAAACTCTGTATCTGCGTTAGTAAAGTTTGATGTATTCTCCATTGCAAATTGCCCGCTTATATCATTCACTAGTTTCGTGAAATTCTTGTAATAGAACATCTGTGTCCTAGAATACGAGGGGTAGTTCGCAAGATCGTACGTATTTGTAATTGGATTTATTCCAGCACCCTTCTGTGTAAGAACTATTTTGTGAGTCGGGTAAAATATCTGATTGGCAAAACTTGTTGTAGTTGTAAAGTCATAAGGTGAATTCAGACGAGCCCCATATATCGTTGACAAATTTTTGGTACCTTGAAGATGCCATATATTCTTATACCGCGACACTAAATGGTCATAATATGTATTTGAATTCCCAAGGTTATATTGTTTTAATATGTAACTAGGACTTGCAAATGCGAGTGGAGAATTTGAAAAAGATTGCTGATAGACTTGGATTGTACATATATTCTCGTAGAATTTGGATCCACCCATACGATCGGCAACATAGAAATTCCCATTTACATCTGTTATGGCTTTACCTACATTTGATCCAGCAATTTTAGAATTAATGGAATAATTAGTATAATAGCCACTTGAGTTAAGGGAGTATTCTAGAAGTGGTGTATATGGATCACTAGACGCCGCATTAAAACCAAATCGTGTGACTGCATAGATATGTGTATTCGGAATAACATTATTATTATGTTCAGATACGAGAGTGCCGATAATATTGCTTGCCGAATTAGATAACGACGTTATATTATCTTGATTTACTTGGATCATAGTCGATGTCAAAGGCAGTGTTGCTAAATGAATTGTGCTAATATCAGTTAGATTGGAATTCTGAAATGAGTATATGTATGTATATTGACTCTGGAAATCATTAATCATTTGAATGGGTGCATCCACTGTGATACCACCTATAACTGTACGAGTAGTATAGACCTTATAATTAAATAATGGAAAATTACCACCAATTGCACTTTTCAGGGTATAGGGTTGTACTGGGACATTACTATATACATATATATTTGAAAGGCTACGAATCATGTAGCTCTCAGTAAACTGTGTGACCTTTGACCAATTAGACCCATATGTTGCCACATCCGTTATACTGGGTTTATATGCCATTATATCTTTCACGAGATATTGACCACTACTGAGATTCTGCTCAAGCATCAATCCATAAAATGCCTGAACCGGATTACTAGAACCCGCTAGATTTGCCAAAGGACTCGGTACAAATAGGCTCGGTCCAGTATCAAATCCAAGATAACTCACGTTTGTGAAAAACGGATTCGCCCAATAACCAAATCCTGGAAGCCCACCGAAAACACGACTCAAGGGAGACGTAATAGAATCCACATGAGGGTTATTCAAATTCATCGGATTTCTCAGATAGTCTAGTATACAATAGAGTTCGGTCAATTCTACATATGATGGATCTGTATAAGGTGTTGTAATCAGATATTGATTCAAAAGTTCAAAGCTAATTTCTATACCATCCGTTATGGCATTTGAATTTGCCTTATTTCCCATGAAAAAAGTACTAACATTACTAAACTGCTGTTGAACTGCTAGATATACAATATTAGGAAGGTACCTATACTTGGTACTAGGGGGTTTTGGTAGTCTTGTAGTAGCCCTCATAGTTGAAGGGTTTAGACTAGAACCTGTAAGGCCCAAGTATGTATTATACCACACCCAGTTATAATTAGAATAGGGTGTATTCTGAATGGAATCAATGTAAGCACCAAACGATAGGTCTCTAATATCCGTATACGTGATGGAGGTATTAAAAAGGCCAAGGGCAGAACCATCTACAAATCTTGGTACTTGTTCTGGAGTTCCAATGGGAGGTATGATAGCAGGTGCGTCAAAATTCACGATAATTGCTCCATGTTGACCCGGTCCATTGACACCAGGTTCCGTTTGGTTCCCACCTGCACCATATCCATATATATTTGTATAAGGTCTCATAACACCGCTTGCTATGAACGCATCCTGGACTGACTTTGCAGGGGGTATATAATTACTGGGAGTATTTGTAGGAATATCACCTGGAACTGCGACACCATAGTCCAACAGTGTAACTAAGTTTGTAATTTGAGAAAAATACCCACCTCCACCTCCACCTCCACCTCC
>RGCF01000064.1 GCA_009919265.1 Bacteroidota bacterium
CGCTCCCCACATCCAAACGGTTATAAAAGGCGGAGATGCTCTAGGATCTATATCAAATCTACGTGTAGTAATATTGGAATTACTTCCAGCCATGGGTTCAAATAAAATGGTGCTATATCGATTAGACATTGCTGTGAAAGAATAATTACCAAGAATCGTACAAGGATTAAGTAGAAACTGCATGGAAGAGGTCGTCCCTCCATGGATACTAATAGACGTACTGATAGAACTGGCATACGCAGCGCCCTGAAACCCTACAATGGCATTGGAGATATTCGCGCCATTACTCAGAGAATTGACTAAGTATAATGTATCAGAATACTCCGATACGTAGGTTGTTAGACCCACGTATCCCGTTGAAATAGTGCTGATGGAATTTGAAAAAGAAGTAGTGAAAGGAAATAACGCGTTACTATTTGTTACCAAATACTGGTATTCACGAAATCCAATAGATGTCGTGGTAATAGGCTGCGACTGCTCATACTGTGACTGGGTATAGGGTACAAGCCCCTGAGGTCCATATCCATCTACTGGATTACTGATCGTCGATGGCATAATATACATGCTTTGAGCAATAGTCCCAGGAACTGCCGCTACAGTCTGACCAAAATAATTAGAAGATGTACTAACCACTTGTGTAAGAGGATAAGGCAGAACACTACCAGTCAAATAGGAAAACGTGATATTTGAGCCAGCAGCGTTAAATGGTACTATATAATACATAGAATTGTAACTAAGGAGTTCATTAGAGCCCTGAGTATATCCGTTGATTTTCACGTTACTTGCTGGGACAAATGTGGGATCATAATCAAATTCGTACCATGTGCCTTTTTCACTACCGAATCCTGGTGTTAAAGCAAGTGTACTCGGCCCATACACATGTGATCTTGAATAAGATAACACAGTCAATGCGCTTGATATAGAAATATAACTTGCCGCCAAAAAGGACCCAGCAAAGACACCCACATACCGAATAAGAGTATTGGGATCTTCGGCTGTAGTAGAAATACACTGGAGAGGGTAAATAGCACTCTTGAACATAAAAGAACTCACTTCGTAAAGTCCGTCTGTCGGCATGAATCCAATGGCATTAATACCTCTACCAAACTCAATATTCCCCTTAGTGTTCGTAGGGTATCCAGATACCACGCTTTGTATAGAAGATGGGTATAGAGAAAACCCTATAGTATTACTTGTTGTTATACCGTCTTCTGTTTGTTCTGGTATATAGTAATTATCATACCAGTGAACGATCTTAATTTGCTGAGATGAAGTACCCTTGAAACTATATGTTTGATTCGTAACTGGTTGTAGAAGGCTATTTTGAGAATCTGGTCCAAAATAACTACCCGCGTTGGAATCAAATGGTGTTATACTCTGGAAAATATATGTGTTCATAGGGTCCGTACGCAACGCTGAATTTGGAATAAACCCATATCGCCCCCGAATATACCCCTTATAATCTGTCAAATCGTTACTTACACCCGATATATCGTAGCCAATAGGTTTCCCCCCCACGCCGACATTCGTGGCATATTTAGAATTAGATGGGTCTATTCCTGCCAACGTTGATTGGGTTGGGAGTTGTAAGAAATCTGGATTGTAATTCGCTACAAATGGATAGTTTACCACATTAGAAGGTGTAGAAGGGTCACCAAACGGGCTGAAATTTACATAATCGGTCCTTATATTCACGTAATTTGAGTCCGTGTAAACAACCGGCTTAAATTGGAAATTCCCAAAGGATAATGCTTGACTACGAAAGATCCCATAGTATCGGTGTCCTGAAAATGTACTTACTGATATAGTCAAATCAGTGTTAGAAGCCCCTGAAGAATTTGACGCAATATAGTGTAGTGGGTTTTCCTTTCGTATATAATCAGTACCAATATCTGCCATGAATGCACCTCTGTCATGATACAAATAGGCTGCGACATCCGCACCGAATGTAGTGCTTATCATGGAATTACTTGTATTGAAATCCGTAGCAATAAATGACAAATTTGTATTGTATGCGTATAATCCAGTGCTCAAAAGATTCCCTGGTGGCCAAGGAGCCGTAAATTCAAATTGTATGGAATTAGATTGGACATTCATATTCAAAGTAGGCGACGAGAAAAAAGATGCCTCAAATGGCATAGACGCCACATCTTGTAGAGTTATAGATGAGTAATTTGAACTGTCCATCAATGAATTCGTCGTGTTGCTGTAGAGAAATTCGTAGGGTGTGGAATAATATTTTTGTGGCATATTACTACCCTGTGAATCAATGACACCCTTGTAGTAGCCCTGTTGATTATAATCAGAAAATCTGTAATAGTATGGGAGAGGTAAAGTTTCAACCTGTAATGTCTGACGTGTCTGAGAACGAAATTTAAAAACCGTATATTTCGCAGGCTGTATTGTAATTAACGAGTCAACACTACGAGAAGACCTATTCGTCTGTAAATAGTAATTACTTGAATCAATCACTTGGAGACCATATTGAAAATTACTAGATGTAACGCTATAAGGTACTATGGATGTAGGTGGATTTATACCTTCTGAGCTAATACCACCCTGATGCTGACTAGGACCAGGAAGAAACCTGGGCCAGTAGCCTGGTGAATTACTATATGTCGTCGTAGTTGATGTAATAGGTGTTTGCCCAGATGCCAAATATTCTGCAGTATATCCTTGCCTCACACCCGATGCAATTAAACCATTCTGTGTAAAAATGATATTATTGGTATTCAAAAAATAGTCCGAGCCATATGTGGCATACCCAATAGCCAGATATGTTGTCATTTGTTTTTGAATATAGTTATACATGTCCGAATATATCACTTTGGCCTGGTTCAACGCATTTGATGTATTTGAATATGACTGTAAAGAATATCCTGCGTTTTGAATGGCCGTCGCGAGATTTCTCGCATTCGTTGTATTTATAAGATTAACAAGCGACGTATTTAATGAAATTGTCACTATATTTACTCTCAAACTATTCGTGTCATATGAAAGCTGGTAACGATTAATTAAAGAGTACCGAAACGTGTGATTTAATCTGTAAATATCAAGATAATTCAAATTCTGATTAATCAAATACAGGTTCGTAGGGTCATTCAAGCCAGATGAATTAAATATCACATGTGTATAAACCGTATCACCTTCAGGTAATAGGTTAGAAGGCACATTCAAGTTCAAATATGGATATGCGCTAGTATCCGTCGTATCCAAAATTAACTCATACAGTACAGGGTAATAGTAAGCAATTTTTACTTGATTGATGGTATATTGTGATAGTCCCGCGTAACGGTTTCCCCAATAGTACGACGTTATCACGTCAGTTGTAGGGTTTGTGATATATTTCTTATTAAGAGAGTCGTAATAGCTATCCCCAGGTTGATTAAAATTCACACTCAAATCCCCATTTGTAGTAAAGGCATTTACGAATCCTGAAAATCCAGTCGGGTAATCGTAGAATAGTGGTGTATAATTCAATTGAATTTGAAGGGCATTCAAGAGATCCGATATTCCATAACTACCCTCTTCGAAATGGATGATTTTCGTTAAAGGAAATCCCAGGAATTTACCGATGGCTTCACGTCCTCGCTCAATCACTGGTAAAAACGTATTCCCTTTCGCCGCCCGGAAATAAAAGAAACTACTGAGAAGTTTTACCTGAACAACCTGAATACTCGTAACATTCTTGTAAACTCTTGGAGGGTATAAGGTAAAATGCGTGGGTTGAGGAAAGGCTGACCGGTCACGATTCTTACTATCAATTAAAAATAGACTGGTCTGATCTTTTCTAGCCGTTTCAAATTTCGTCTTAGCATACCCCTTCAACGCGTCCTCCGGGAGAGCGTGATTATATTCAATTAGACTGCTGTCTATAACGCGCTCCATACTTGTAGAATAAGAGGCATAGTAGGAGTGGGACCCGAAGTTATTTGTTTTATCGTATTTCAATTGTCTGGCAAAATCGGCATAATTTGCCCCATCTCCCATTTGACTTGACCATTCGGAATCCACCTCGGACTCCGAATCGGAATCCGAATTTGTAATAAATTGTCTCCTCCTGTCCATGTCTACGGTAACGAGGGATTTGTCTTATTCTCAGATTCCGGGTTTAGACCGACCCATATTTAATATAATCTAGACAGATGGCCACGAACGCAAGTCCCTTTATTGTAAACATTGTACCTCTACAAAACATACCCACCAATATACTTGGAACAAATGATGTAACACTTCTTCAAACGCAAGTAGCCAACATTCAAACAATGGTGAATACAAGCAATCATACAATTTACGCAGACGCATTCAGTAATTTTACATCTGGAAATCCAGCCATAGATATTTATGCAAATCTGAATCTGAGTAATGCGGCCCTATATTCCAATAGCAACATTGTCACATTCAATGCATCAGGCAGTTCGTCGGGAACTTCAACTAGTCAAACACTACAACACGGATCATCTATTACAAATTCAGGCGGTTCCACTATCGTAACCTTTGTCAGTACATTTACATCTATACCCAATGTCGTGGTAAGCGCCAGTGGATATGTACCCAATCTCATTACAGTAGATAATATATCCATTTCATCCTTCAAAGCATATTCGTGGTCAGGCACAGTAAAAGTAGCCACGGCATCCTTTCAATGGCAGGCTATCGCGTGATTACAACCATTTAAGAACCACTTTATTTACGTAGATAATGGACACCTTACCGGGTATGAATGAATGTGACAAGGGTCCCTCCGACGCATGTCGGGTATTGGCGGTACCCTGGCAACCCCTTCCATCCAAAAAAGTAGTATTACTCGCCACGGCAACCATTAATGACGGTAGTCTCTTTGTAAATGGTCTCTTTCAGAACGTATTCATTCTATATAAGTTATTTGACAGTATGGGATACGCTCCTATTCTAGTCGTCAATGATAAGCCAAAGGACATCAATACTGTACCACCCATCTTGAGACATGTGCGAATGATAACAGTTGAAGATGTCGTCAGGTCACCCATGTCCATCCACGTATATCTTGAAATCGGTATGAGTATTGACCCGAGTCTAAGGCGCCTCTTTCGGACAGCCGGTGCAAAAGTGGCCAAATTATATCTCGGCAATATTCTAAATATTGACATTGAAACACCCATGTTCTATACAGCTATGCATTTTGCTCATCATATCGTCGGGGAAATTGATGAAATCTGGGTGTCACCGCATTACAAGCAGCACCAAGAATATGCCGCTGTTCTCAACCACGTAGAGCCAATTCCTGAGTGTATGAAGATTGCCCCGTATGTATGGGACCCCTGTATCTTAACAATGGATGGTACTCGGAAACCGCAGTGGCGACCACGCAAGTCCGATGAGACCGAGATGTACGTGATTTTGGAACCCAATATAAGTTTCCAAAAGTGTGCACTCATACCCATTATGATTCTGGAGAGGAACTATCGGATGAATAAGAGGCCCATTGAAGTGCTAGTGGGCAATGGAGAACGACTCATGAAAAACCCCTTCTTTATTGAGAGCGTTTTTCAGAATCTGGAACTCGTCAAAGATAATCGCATTACATTCAGCGGTCGCCACGATATTCCTAGTATCATGCGTGACCACCCTCACGCAACCGCGATCTGCCATCAGTGGAATAACCAATATAACTATATGATTTTAGAATATCTACATGCTGGGTTTCCAGTCATTCATAATGCACCAGATTGGTCAGATATAGGCTATTATTATGAGGGGCATAGTGTGAGTGGTGGTTCTGCCGCACTGATGAAGGCCAAAATTCACCACGGGGATAATTCTGAGCGTTACAAGAGTTTCGCTGAAACACTGAAGTGGAGACATTCCATTTACAATCCCGATGTACAGAAGGCGTGGCAAGAATTACTGGTCTAAATGGTTATAAATGTTTAACAACAAATAATGGATGGGTATATCCATATGTTTGATGATTATCCTGAGGAAGCCGGTAAAATGACCGACGAAAAAAAACATGAGAAGCGGTTTGTACTAGAAAGTCGCATATATAGTGCCCTGAAAGACAGGTATATGGGTCCACTCAAAGAATATTGGTCTAATTATACGGTACCTAGTACATCTGATACAGGTCGTAGTATTGTCATTATAGAAAGAAGAATTCACCCAAATCTAGAATTCATCCTCTATAATGCAGCTTACTTTGCTCGTGGATGGGGTATTACAATTATATGCTCAGATTCAAATTCAGATTATATTCGGGGGCTTTTAGATCCAGTCAAACACAGTGCAGTCAATATAATCCAGGCGTTTGAAGGAAATCCTGAACCCTCCGTTGGCAGAAATGAATATAATTATTTACTTCAGACTCTAGAATTCTACGAAAGCCTACCTTGTGAAAATTTACTCTTTATGGAGATGGACACCTATCTGCGAAAACCTTTACCAGAATCCATTTTGGCATATGAATATCTTGCTTCACCCTATGTATGGGATACATGTACGCAAGGAGGAGGCCTATCCTATCGCAAAAAGTCGGCCATGATACGAGTTTGTTCTGAATACTCAGAAATGGTACCCGCACAAGATATATTTGCCCATCGCGGGATGAAAGCGTTGGGATTATGTCTTGCTCCCTTTGAAGTGGCAAGTGAAATCTTTTGCGAGTCGTGTCTGTATGATGATCCTATTGGTTTCCATCAATGGTGGACATTTTTCCATCTAGGTGTAGAAGATGCGGATAATATATGTAATACATATATGACTTTAGAGGTGTAAAGAATTTATCATGATTATAATGTAGGAATATAGAGATGCTTGCATTATTTTTTCAAAAGAAACAAGTGAAACCTATAATTGACTCAGTTACAGCAGCAGGATGTATATTTACAAATGAAACCCATATTCTGGCAGGATATCAGCCAAATAAAACAACGCCTTACATAAGTGGCTTTGGTGGAAATCGCTTAGAGGGCGAACCTTATGAACATACTGCTGTACGTGAAATGATTGAAGAGTTATTTGATATTGAAGCAACGTATGATATGATTACATGGATTCTGAACGATTTGAAACCATTAAGATCTATCAAACATACTGGCTACATGGTTCTTCAATATACATTTGAAGATTTAGATAAAATTATAAAGTACCTTGAACCGAATGGGGTAAACTCTACATTATACAAGGTGTGGCCTAAGAATCTATATGATTTGATTTTTACGAGAACTCCTACAAAGTCATCTGAGATTAGCACAATATGTCTGCTACCTTTCGTTAAAGATATTGTTATAGATGATAAATTTAAGAAAGATATTGATGAAATTATAGCGGGTGTCAAGTGACCGTGTGCGCGGTATCTTTGACCGTGCGCGGTATCTTTGACCGTGTGCGGTATCTTTGACCGTGTGCGGTATCTTTGACCGTGTGCGCGGTCTAAACCCACTATCCTAAAAACATCCAGTAAGAAGAATGAAAGTAGGTATAACTACGGACCTTCGTTTTTCTATGTTCAGCGCAGGCCATGCCAACGCATGTTTCTCTGTCGCTAAAATCTTCCAAGCCATACATGCCGAAGTCATATTTCTTCATAGACAAGAGGGTTCCGACTGGTGGGAGGATGTCGAAGAATTCAAAGCCGAAGCTCCCAAGCGTGTCCTTCTAAGCGATTTCTTAAAGTCCGGTGAAGTCCTAGATTTAGTCGTAGAACTTACATTTACGCTAAACCCTTCCGATAGGGCCTCTATTGCAAAGAAGTCAGTATGGTATAATCGGAAGCCCGGTCTGTTCTCAGATATTGAAGCTACCGTCTACGGAAATAAACCCGAGACACGAAATCTGGAAGGTCTCAGCAGTATTTGGTTAGCCGATATATTCACATGTGACGACGACATTGACTACTTACAAACACTATATCCTAGTATTCCTGTAACCAAAGTGCCTTGGATTTGGACGCCAGATATTCTTGAATGCCATCGGGCTAAGACTAAAAGCCCCGTTTGGCCTCAAGCCTACGAGTTCTTAGAAAAGAATACACCTTGGAATCTCCATATTACCGAAACAAACACTACGAATTGCTCGTCATGTACACTGCCTTTGACAACTCTCAGGGAGTTACTATATAAAAATAAAGAAAAGATACCTATTAATCGTATTACGATTCATAATATGGATATCCTGAAGGATAATAAGTTTTTCAATGAAAATATATTGAAGCACGCATCTGTTCCCGATATCAGCTATAATTTGATTGGGCGACAACGTATCATAGACTGGGTACATGATCCCCACTCTTTTATACTGAGTCATAATCGGTTCGTCACCCTGAAAATGGCAAATCTAGAGGCCGCTTGGGTAGGAATTCCAGTCATACATAATAGTGAAATTCTACGCGATTTTGACCTAGGTCTTGAAAAAACATATTATCCTAATAACAGTATCACGGGAGCAGTGGAAGCCATACATAGGCTTCTAGACACACCTTTATCTGTTGGCTACAGTACTAAACTAGATACATTATCTGAACTACGTAAAAAAATCATTGAAAGATTCTATCCATTGGCAAAAATTCAAGGATGGGTTGACGCAATTACAAAGGTCATGAATATGACTGCTCCTAAACCTGTTACACAAGCGGTTACGCAGTCTGTGACACAAGCGGTTACGCAGTCTGTGACACAAGCGGTTACACCCGCCGTTACACAAGGGGTTACGCAGTCTGTCACCTTTTCAGTCCTCTTTACGGATATGTGGGACCAATTCAATGAGTGCTATAATATGTTCACTCTTGCCATACAGACAGGCCTCAAGTCCAAAGATGTCAAAGTCGCCGGTTATTCTAAAGAAACAATCGGTTCTCAGAAGCCCGATATTGTGATATTCGGACCATTCGGTGAAGATTGGAAGAATCTCCCTGCCGAATGGCCCAAAGTCCATTTCACCGGTGAAAATACAGATCCCAATAAGGACCCTTCTGTAAAACTCAATATCGGCTACAAATTGCCAGATATTTCTGATAATTCTTATATCCGTATGCCCCTTTGGATGTTTGAGGTGGATTGGTTTGGAGCAGACCACGCCTTACTAAAAAATCCTCTACCTCTCCCCATAGACACATGTACCAAGGCCAATCCAGATGATTATTCCAAGAGAAGTAAATTCTGTGCATTCATCGTGACAAATCCCAAAAACACCATCCGAAATGACGCATTTAAGACACTTAACAAGTATAAGCCCGTTGATAGTGCGGGCCGTCTTTATAACAATATGGGGGATATCATATTCGCAGGCTTAGGAGGAGGCGGTGGCGAAATGAAAAAGCACACCTTCCTCAAAGACTATCGTTTCTGTATTGCCTACGAGAATCAAGCGTCGCCAGGATATACAACCGAGAAACTCCTACATGCAAAGGCCGCTGGATGTGTTCCCATTTATTGGGGAGATTCCAAGGTAGGTCGCGATTTTAGTGAAAAAGGTTTCATTAACGCAAATGGATGTAAATCGGAATCTGAACTCATTGAATTAGTGGATGCAGTTGAGTCAAACCCTGCCAAATGGCGTGAGCTTGTATCAGTGCCAGCCTTATCCACATACTCTAGAGACCTAGTGAGACGCACGTTCTCCGAAATGGTACGTAGAATTCTAGTGTGTTCTGGTAAGGAATCACTGACTACCGACCTTCCATCCTTCTTAGGAGCAAAGACAACAGCCGAAGCAGATGCCATGCGTCTAGAAAGAGGCCATAGTACACCCATTGCTGTGGTTACAGCCCCATCCATACCCCTTTCAAATGAAAAGCCACTCTGTGTTACTGGGGCAACTCAGCGGTTCTGGCCATTCGTACTCATGTGGCTCAATGCCATGAAATCACATAATATGCCTACACGCGTCTATGTTGGAGCCGACGTAACAGACTCCAGTCTCTCGTTAACAAAAGATAAATATAAAACTACCGAATTCATCCGATACCCTACAGAGACACCTCATGGGTTTTCAGATTATTGGGTGGCCAAACACTTTGCATGGAAGCTCTGGATTTTCCATACACTTGTAAATGATGAGAGTCTGAAAGGTCGCACAATATATTACACTGATTCTGGTTCTGTCACACTTCGCTGGCCCACCGAATGGATATCTAGTTGCCAAACAAATGGACTCACCTTCTTAGAGGATGACACACAGATAAATAGGCACTGGTGTAATGAAGATTTTTGTGATATTCTAAAAGTAACGGAAGAAGAAAAAGCCGCTCAGCAAATTTGGGCTGGTGGCTGCGCCTTTGTAGCGGGACATCCCCTCCCCACACGCGTCTTTCAAAAGGCGTATAAGATGTCTCAGGATCCCGATATAATAATCGGGGACAAATTCACAGGCGTTGGAGCCGATGGAAAACCATATGGTCATCGTCATGACCAGAGTATTCTCAGCATCTTGAGGCTGCGTGAAAATGTGCCATCCTTTCCACTTAACAAAGTACACGGTACTGAGTCAGCCCGCTCAACCTTCTATAGCGGTCAATGTATCTATGTACACCGTGGCAATTTCAAGAGTCATATACCCTTCTTAAAGTTAGATGGGATTGACGACGGATTCTTCATAAACCTGGATCGCCGCGAAGATAGAAAGCAGGCATTTTTAAATGAACACCCTTATTTCAGAGGAAATGTTCGTCGCCTACCTGCCTACGATGGTCGTAAGTTACAACTCACACCATCCCTTACGAGACTATTCAAGACTAATGATTTCTTCTGGAAAAAGGCAGTTATGGGATGCGCACTCAGCCATATGAAACTCTGGAATCTGCTGACTAGCGAACCACCTGAAATGCAGACGTATCTCATTATGGAAGACGATGCCCGCCTAGCACCTGGGTGGCAAGAAGCCTGGAATACAGCCTATAAGAGTCTACCTTCTAACTGGGATTGTGTCTATCTCGGTGGTATCTTACCACCTAACAGAGAGGCATTCGCCAATACTCTGGAGCGTGTAGGCCCATGTCTTGCCCGCGTGGCACCCAATAAGATTTTCGGTCAAAAAGAGCCTAATACATACTTTCATTTCTGTGCCTATGCCTACGTCTTATCCAGGCGTGGTGCCGAAAAAATACTTAAGAGTATTCTTGAGAAAGACGGCTATTGGACTAGTGCGGATCACATTATTTGTAATCGGGTTGATGAAATGAATTTGTTTGTATTGGATCCTATGGTGGCAGGCGCATCTCAAGATGATGATCCAGTCTATAAGACTGCACAATTTAATGATTTTAATCGTATTGATGCGTTTGATAGTGACCTCTGGAATAACGATGAGCGCTTTAGTTCTGAGGAGATTCAACAACACTTGATGAAGAACCTACCTCTTCAAATTGGCGCACCAATCATGGAGTTGGATAGAGCCCTTGCAGTAGCTAGTACAACTAGTACAACTAGTACAACTAGTACAACTAGTACAACTAGTACAACTAGTACAATCGTAGTACCAAAAAAGAAGGGGCTCCGTTTTTTGAGTCTAGACACATGTAAACTATCGCATTCCACGCTCTATGAGTCCAAATGGCTAGAAGACATTCTTCAAAAGGATTTTATCATTGAACAAGTTACCTACGGTGCAAATCTGGATGAATACGAAGATATTGTGCTGGTACTTATTAAACCCTTATGGTCCGAACAGTTGGCATGGTTATCTTCTGTAAAGGCAAGCCGCACATTCAAAGTCATCCATTTATCTGATGAACACTTATCAGACCCTATTGACTTTTATATGTGGCCCGAGGTAACAGGTGTATTACGCTTTTATTCTCGCCCCGATCTACCATCTGACCCTAAAATAATGGTAATACCCCTCGGCTACCACTGGCAATTTAAGGGGAATCGCGATGTACCCCATTTATCAACACCCGAACTTCCCTTCCGTGAAAATATGTGGGCCTTCGCGGGTACGAATTGGAATAACCGGGCAAATGACATGCAGATTTTACAAGCAATTGAACCCCATTATTTGAAGTGGTTCAATGATTGGAAAGATCCAAAGCAGCTAAAAGAAGAAGAGTATATCTGTATGATGCTAAACACGAAGTTTGTACCCTGTCCTGGTGGTCAAAATCCTGAAACATATCGTTTCTATGAAGCCCTTGAATGCGGTTGTGTTCCCTTCTTCATAGATTCTCCACACACGCAATCCTGGCTGACACTCCTACATGGCGAGGTACCATTCTTAAAACTAGAGAGTTGGGGACATGCTGCTGGTCTCCTACAACACTTCCAGCAAAACCCTGAGCAAATGGAAAGTTATCGTAGAAATGTATTAATGGGGTGGGCTAAATTTAAAATGGGCCTCAAGGAGCGTGTACGCATGTGGTGTAGCAGTATAAAGTCCTAGACGTATATAGTAATAAATGACTCGTAAACATGATGCATTGATAGGCTGCCAGCTGATGGGTGGTCTAGGAAATCAGCTCTTTCAGATTGCTGCGGCCTATTCTCTAGCAAAAAAGAACGGGTATACATTACTCTTTAGTGAGACAATAACACATGCTCCAGATAGGTTGCCTGTCTGGAATACGTATTTAGATCCAAGTTATTGGAATATTATTCCCAATAGTGAGTACTATAATATACTCTGGACAGTGTTACCAGAGCCTAAATGGACATACACTCCCTTCCCATCATTGAAAGATTCAATACAGAGACCCTATATACTCATTGGCTATTTTCAAAGCAGTAGATATTTTGATGAATACAAGAATGAAATACGGCGTATGTTCAAACCATCCTACCATCTAATGCTTGAATCACATACCCTTTTACAAGAAAACCATATAGAAGCACCTGAAGAATGGATTGGCGCTCATGTACGCCGAGGAGATTATGTCACAGTCAAAGATTCTCAGATGTTCTTAGTCTGTGGCCCAGACTACTATAAAAGGTCACGCGTCACCATAGACGAAAAACTAGGTGGACAAAAACGACGTGTTTGCTGGATCACAGATGATATGGAATGGGTCAAAGAGAATATAACAGAGCCAGGGGATGTAGTGCTATCAAATAAGAACCCTTATATTGATTTCACAAGTCTCACACAATTTAAACATATGATACTATCCAATTCCTCTTTCAGTTGGTGGGCTTGTTGGCTCAATCCAAATCAGTACGAGGAACGCGCCATATGTTGTCCTAATAAGTGGTTCGGACCTGACCCATCTAGTCCAACCGAATATGACACCATCTACGAATCTGAATGGGTGCGTATAGATACCACATCTGGGAATGTGGCAACACATGACTCCAACCATGTCATAGGATCCAGTGCAGGACATTGAAATCCATAATCTGTGACCATCGTATAAATCCAGTCCTTAGGATTCAGACGCGTACCTTGAATTTGTGACCATCTCTCCGTTGTTAGACGCAGAGATGATTTGAAAAACTCAATGTATTCTTCTGTAAGGCTTTCCTGGATGTCTTTTCGCCATAAGAGAAAAGTTAGTAACATAAAGAGGTCACGACCCACTCTTGGACACGCATCAAACGGTGGGAGGACGTCATCACCTGCTTGAATCCACGGAAGTCTCCCTGGTCCCAGGCACGAGAAGCCGAAATCTACAAGAACTGTTGTGGGGGATGGCTGAATAGTAATTGTTGTGTTGTCAATACTAAGCACGTGTGATTTAGTATCTTCAGATTTTATTAAGATATTGTCTGGTTTGAGATCACGGTGATTGAATCCGATTATATTCTGGAGGGCGAGACAAGACGATGCTACCTGACATAAGATTCCCAGAAGTGTTTTTCCATTGGATGGATGTTTTATACGCCATGTATTCAATGTCTTCAGATATACATCTAGAACCGGTGCCTTATAAATGGGTGCCATGGAAAACCATATTGAATTATTATACGTAAATAAATCATAGATGGGAGGACAATGCTGAGACCAACCAAGACTAGAAAGTGTTTTATAACAGAGCCATTGTATTACGGCTTCCTGCTTTGCATGAGCCTGGGATGTACTTTTCTTTACTAGACAATCCCTGTAATTAGAATCTGTATAAGATAGGCGTTTTGCCCAGATGAGTTTACCCATAGTAGAATCTACGATAGTTTCCTCCATTTTTAAGATTGCACGTAATCTGCCGGTATAGTCTTCCAGATGATTATTAGGTTTAACTATTGAGCATTTGGAGTTTCGTACGCCTGACATCATATCAAGAGTACCTCTCCAATCCAATCCGATTTCATTGGCGTCATACATTATCGTATGATGTCAATCTATGTATTGATGGGATTATAGGTTTTTCACTTGCGACTCTTTCGCTTAGTTCCACCCCTCTTTGTCTGTAACACCTTTCCTTGGTGCCCCTGTGCAAGTGTCTTTGTACTAGAGCCAACCCCTGTAGATGTACCTGAAAGCCCAGCCGTCGCCAAGCCCCTATGCGTGACACCTTGACTCCTTGTAATAAGCCCCTTTAACTTAGGGCGGCATGCGAAATCCCCCTTACCTGCTTTTGATTCCCTCCATTCTTGATTTTCTGGACAGGATGGTATAGCTGACGAGCCTGCTTTCTTAGCTTCTTCAGCTGCTTTCTTAGCTTCTTCAGCTGCTTTCTTAGCTTCTTCAGCTGCTTT
>RGCF01000065.1 GCA_009919265.1 Bacteroidota bacterium
TATACCGGGTACTTTTCCTTTAAGGATATCATCATATATTCTTGCCATCATTTTATGTCCCGGAATAAGATAAACAGGCGGTGCGCCCATTGGTCTTTTTGCATTTGCATGATCCTGCATTTTTTCCCATTCCAAACCTTGTTTATCCAACATTGTTCTAAACGGACCATTTGTGCTATCAATGCTTACCCATGTCGTCCAAAGCAATGTAGGAGCGCCCTTTCCGCCATTGCCATTATTCCATGCATTATTTACAAACAATGAAAGTGCATCTCTTTGTGCAATAATTCCATCAAGATACCATTGCTGAGTGCTGCCTCCTTCATAGAGCAATGGAACGCGTTCGGTAATACATAACAATTCCCAATTTGCAATACCAAGTCTTGCATCCGGTGCTCCATTGCTTGGACCTTTCTCCCAACGATTTGCCAATGATGATCCTGGTATGGTTGACTTCCCAATTACTTTGTCTGACAATTGATATGCAGGTACATTATTTATTCCTGACATCAGATTTACATATTGTCCTGGCCAGTTTGGATAAAACAAAGGATCCGTTAAACTATGCCCACTGTGTATTTGTGTGATAGTTGTTGGATATGCTTGTTTTGGAGGAAGCAATTGCGCATTGGCAATGCAATACATGAAAGGTAACAGTAGTAGAAAGTACAGCATAATTGTTCTCCCATGAGAATGTCAATGAATATGTGTTTTTGAAAAGCTACTTCATTCTTCTTTCATTATGAATTGTACAGGTTATTTTGATATAGTTTTTACTGCAAATAAGACATCTATTGTGCATGGATTGTCACAACCTATGCTATCAATTAGGATAAAAACAAACTAATAGTTTGTGCTATGGCCAATATTAATATATATAGCCATGTTGATGTAAATTATTCTAATGGAACAAAATACCATTTATTGCAGTTTAATCAATTGCAGAAGTCAATAATTCTCAGTAAGTTAGAAATAGCATTGATTTCGCCCTACAGATACCATCTCACCATTGTTCACCACGCAAGGTATCTTTTCATACTGATAATATAGCGCTCCTCATTTAGGAGGTTTTTATACATATTGTCAAGAGGTATGGTATGGGACATGAATTAGCTACGATTGCTCCCGGTAATTATGTGGCCTTCACATTTTTTATCGGAACGATGGCAATGATGGCTGCTTCGGTATTTTTCTTCTTTGAGTTAAATACCACGCCCACTCGTTGGAGAACATCTGTTCTCGTTTCAGGTATCATTACATTCATCGCTGCGGTGCATTACTATTACATGCGCGGGTACAATTTAGAAACCGGTGCTTCACCGACTTTCTTCCGCTATGTAGATTGGTTATTGACCGTTCCATTGATGTGTGTTGAGTTTTATCTCATCACCAAAAAAGCTGGTGCAACGATTGGACTTCTTTGGAAGTTGATCATTGCTTCCATTTTCATGTTGGTGACCGGATATATTGGTGAAGCAATGCATGGCCAAGATGCATCAAGCTGGATTTGGGGCACAATCTCATCCATCGGATATGCATATATCGTATGGTTGGTGTGGGCTGGTGATGTAGCCAAATTGGCAAAATCATCTTCACCAGCTGTAGCAGCTGCTAATCGTTATCTTGGTTGGTTCGTGCTTGTAGGTTGGGCGATTTATCCTGTAGGATATATTCTTGGCACAACAGGTGGATTATTTGGTAGCCAAATGGTTGCAGATCCAAAAGCAGCACAGTATTCCATGGATATCGTGTATAATATCGGCGATGCCGTTAATAAAATTGGCTTTGGCTTGGTGATTTACATGCTAAGCAGAAAAGATGATTGATTCTTCCCCCGGAGATTCATCTAACACACCCCTGTCATGTTTTTGGCAGGGGTGTTTTGTTTATATGAACAATTGATATTGAACAGTTAATGATTGTTTTCGACTTGATGTTTGAATCTGATCCGGCAGAATCAACATGCCGGGTCTATTCATATAATCCAATGTAAACTTTGCCTTATGCTGATGCAATAACCAGGATAGTCCAATATTGATTGTATTATTCCAATCTACACCCAATCGTTCATACTGCGCTGAAATCAATGATGCATAGGGCAATAATTGTCCTTGCAGTCCAAGAAATTCTCGCGGCAAAAGATAGCCACATTGGAGATAGATGACATTTCCCGTTCCAAACATTGGATATGCATTTCCAAATTGAGGTCCTGCATCTTTAGCCAATTGTACATTCGATTGACCTGTAGCAGGATTCATGATTCCATTATAGCGTAGATAGCCCGGACCATAATCTGTTTTGAACACACCAGCATAACCAGAAATAGCAGTTCCGGAAGATTCATCAACCGGCATATCAATGAATGATTCAATGCACAGAAGATTCATTGGATGATAGATGGTATCAATACCGGGTGTACCTATCCATGTTGCTTTATCTTGATGAATTGCACCAATTGCAATATTTGCAATCTTTCTTTTTCCAAGATATGTCCCAGTCATATAAGGCGTAAGATGCTGTTCATGATCAAACAATTGGTATATGACATATCCCTGTTGTTGCATTGAAGGTTTGCTCGATGAAAAAAGAGCATGCTTGCCAATTGTAGGTTGAACATAACCATTGCTGGTAATTGGAAATGGATCACTGAGAGAAAATCGATAATCAAATTTTCCAATTTGCCCTCTTGCATATACACTAAGCTTTCTGCTGAATAAATCTGTTTGATCAACCGTGGTTTGTGCAAATACAGGAACATCCAATGTTAGGATTGAAGAAATACTAGGTTGGGAAAATCGAGATAAACCATTTGCAATGGTGAGTCCTGCACCAAGTTTCAAAGTATTGTCACCATTTGGCACATATTCACATACAGCATCATGAAAAAACGCAGCTTGTTTTCTGTTTCCAGTTGCATTATACTCCGAATTGTAATTATTCTGTCCGAATTGAAAATATAAAAACACATCATCATACGGCTTCATAATCATTTGAATTCGTGTTCTACGTAATCCAATGTCAACAGATTCATTCGATGCATCACCATTGATAACTGTACCTGGAAGATTCTCATTGAATCGTATCCATGTTTGATTCAAAAAAGTAATCTGAGCAAAATGTGTTCCATCAGGATTAAACTTATATAGTAAATCCGTACTCGGAGCTACTGCAGTATTTTGTGCAGATACACGCAAGAATGAAGTGCAGATACAACTAAACAACCATAGAAGAACAATTGATGATCTATACATGTTATGAACTCCTAAAAGCGATTTCATGATATGTTTTGACATGCTGACCGAGAAATATTCTTGCATACATTCTAAATACAGCAAGTTCAAGCATCAGAAAGGTCAAAGCCGAAAGGAATAGTAATACAGTATGATTGAACTCGATATCTGAGAATAGCATGTCGAGTCCGATAAATGTTGGTGATATTGGGAATCCTACCATCATCAATGAACTCAATAAAAATACGAGTGCATATCGAGGATGTTCATAAATATGACCATGGAATTCGTGTAAGCTAATTGAATTTTCTTTGCTTTGTACTTTGCGTAAACTCCAATAACCGAGGATATATGAGCATACAATTCCGCTGATATAGAGATATATCTGCATGAGCTCAAATGAATGCTCCTGAGAAATCCCTAACATGAAAAACACTTGTCCTGCCATGATATAAGTCCATGCTCTCAATACATTGATGCGTTCGGTCCATGCTATTAGAATCAATATCAAAGCAATCAATGAATATGACCAGGATACATAAGAAATAATGTGTATATCAGATATTGGATGAAATACATAACCATATAGTCCAAATAACATTGCCAGAACTACAATACTTTCAGCAATTCTATTTCGCAATACATGGAACAATTTACCTATGCGTTTGAATGGCTTCCACTGATATGAATACCACATGGTATCCAATGAGAATTCTTTCAATGCTAATAGATACAATGTGTTTCTTAGTCTTATTGGAATAAATGAAAACACTTTCTTTTTGGAAGGATCATATTCATAGAATTGCTGATGAATAAGATAACTCATAATTGCTGGAGATGACAAGAATTGATAGGTTCTAAACAATGCATTGCATGCAAAATGAAATGCTGCAAAACCATAGAGTCCCAATGATATTTCTATAAACATCAAGCCCAATTGAGATGCCGATGCATATGCAATCTGTGATTTTCCGGAAGATTGCACTTTTGATATTAGTGCTGTCATGATTGTAGTAATCAATCCAATAGAAAAAATCAATATTCGAACCAATTGAGAATGATCCCATATTGGAGCGGTTCTTATGAGCAAGAATACTCCAACATGAATCGACATGGATCCATAAAAGATTGCACTTGATACTGTTGGTCCTTCCATGGCCCTTGGTAACCAAGTAAAAAATGGAAATTGCGCCGATTTTACTGCTGCTGCCAGTAAAAACAATATTCCTGCATATATCAATTGCGATTCATTCGGCATGATTGATTGCATAGAGAAGCCGGCTTCATGAAAAGCATAAAAGGACATCTTATTCTGCAAGACATGATGACACAACCATATTGCCGTCAGCAATGAAACATCTCCAATTCTGTAAAAAGACAATACTTTCAGACCATTTTTAATTGGTAGATATCGCTCACGGAAAAATGTAATCAGTAGAAATGAGGAAATTCCGACAATCTCCCAGCCTAAGAACAGCGTTTCAAAATTTCCCGATATAACAAGAAGATTGATACCAGAAAAGAACAGTAAAAAATGATTGAAAAAGCGCTTATATCCACTTTCACGATGCATATATGTTTTGCTAAAACGACTAATAATCCAAAACAAATATCCACCAATGAACGAAAAGACTGCCGAAAGCCAATCATAGTACAAATCAATTGAAAATGTAAAATGTGAAGATGTATACAGATTCACTACATCAATATGTACAGGTTCATGTCCGCTTAGAAGAGTTTTTACGAGGAGGACGATATTCAATGCAATGACAAGTATCGTTGTACTACTTGCGGTGAATGCAATGTGTTTTTCATCAGTGTTTTTGAACATCAGGCTTATGCCAAATCCCATAAATGGAATGATGGCAATCATGCATATTATATATTCCATCATGGTTTTTCTTGTATGTGATAAATGGGAAGATTCTCAAATGTTGCATGAGTGATATGATTTGTCATCATTTCAGGAGCTCTTTCAAATAGTGCATGTACATCATCCAATGATTGTATTTCCGGTGGATCTGTATGATAATGATGAAAATGTCCATTTGAGAAATAGAAAAATTCTCCTGTTTCAGGATGAAGAGCACCGATATGAACCCATTCATTGTTATACCATTCATAGATTGCATCTGTAGATTGTATTGCATTCAATACTATCTCCGGATAATGCTCAACGATGACCAATAGTCGTACCGGATCATGTGGTTCAATCATTTGCCAAGGCAATCCTGGACGCAAATCTCCATCATAACTATTTGCCACGCCAAGAAGACCCATGACATTATGAGGTAATTTTGTTCCACATCCCAATTTCATATTATCTACTCTGGAGAAATAATATTCCAAATTGATACCCCCGCATACCACACCAATCGGTGCCATTACATTCTTTAGATACACACCATTGGGATCTGTTCGATAATCATAGGAATTCAAAAAGGCTCTTCTGTCCAAGTACAAGTCTTTTGTCATTTCTCTTCTGCCAATGATTGCAAGACTATTTGTGCCATGACCAAGTTCGGGTCTAGGTTCAAATAATGATACCGACCTATCTTTTATTGCGCGTCTGACAGATTCAATTGATCTCTTTGTATTGATAGATGCGAATCTTCTTGATCGTTCTTTTGCATTCAAATCAAGTGCCTGTTCGAATGATTGCTTTATCGAGACATGCATATTCTTTGTATCATCCGAAGTGAATAGTTCATCATAGTATTCTATGATATCACTTGCTGTATCATGCATGCATGGAATAAAAACTGTTGTGTCAGGTATTTCGATCCCTCTATCTTTCAGTAATGATCTCACACCTGTATGATTTGCCATAATGCAAAACACTCTTGCATTTACACAACCGGGTCGACCACTACATGCACCACAATCATGCGCCCCATGATGAGGATTATTAGCACTACTACTTCCATGAGACATCATATATACTAAGCGACTAAACCCATTCGTTAACCCTATGCCTCTGAGAAAGTTTTCTATTCTGTCTGTCATTTCAGGTACGGTGAATCCAATTTGCAGACCTGTTTCTGCATCATAAGTATGTTCATGTTCCACAGTCAAATGACTATGACTACCCACATGTGAAAATGCATCAGAAATAGATGCTTCCATCTTTGGCTTAAGTATGATTTGAGCAAGTTTAAAAAGTGAGAATATTCCAAGAGCAATAGTAGATACAAATCCTGACAGTAAACCAAATGTTTTTTTGCTTAACATGATGTCTTGCAAATGGGGTATATGAGTATCGCGTTCATTGATGACATATTTTGGTGTAACCGGTGCGGGGCAGAGCTTATCCAAGAATTTGGCACCCATTGGTCGGAAATAGAATTCAACTCCAAAAAAACCTGGAGCTCCATAAGTTTGACAATCAGGTGAGATATATTCTATGTGTCTTCTCAATGAACATTCTCTTTCATCAATGCAGAATACAGCTTGAAAAAGGGGTTCTTGATGTTCTTTCTGTTCTGACTTTGCATTGTGAACAATTGCTCCGATTACCTGATCATAGTAACTCCACTCGAAAGCATCTTGCCACAATGTTAATACTTCATGATATTCAGTTTTACTAATTGGGCTGATAATGTCAATTGGTGGATTCATCGCTGTCAAGGTTAATGGTTTCCAACGCTTTCCACATTCATTTTGAAGAGTATCCAATTCCATGCATAATTCAAGATGAAGCAATGCATCAAGTGATATTTTTCTCTTAATAAGCAATGAATCGGGTTCATCTTCAATCACTGAAACAATTCCACCCCAACCTCTATGACTAAATGCCATGTCATAGAGATATTGTTCAAAATACACTTCATCTCCAACGATCATGTGTAATAAATCTTGAATCTTTATTGTATCATCTAAGAAATATTGTTTTACTGATGCATTTTTGAACATTGATATCAGATTATTTCTTTCCATTTCGCGTAGATCTTCAAGAAATCCTTTTTTGGTTTCCGGAAACTCCCACATAGCTATTCCTTGGTCCAAGTATGAACTAACAAGTCGATAAAGGAATGGATGAACGAGGGAGTCCATATCAATTTTATATACCCTTTTCCAATCCGAACGCAAGAGTCCTATAGTAGAAGTGATATTCTCATCGTATTGGGTGAACAACAGTTTTTGTACCCATTCTTTCAGATTCTCACTTCCTTTCTGTTCTATAATTATTCGATCGATTACTCTTTCATGTATTCTACCTAATTGAAACAATTCTCTATAGTCATGTAATTGCAATGTGACTTTATATCCAAATATGTCAGATGCATGAAATATTCCATCATAGAACTTCTGTTCTTGGAAAGCATGAAGAGAATTGTGATGTATAAAATCTTTTAATGTCTTCTGACTTGGCAAATAGTGCTTTATGTCATGAAGAATCTTTTCTATTGATTTGTGTTGTGTTTCTATCATTAGTATTCCCTCTGAATCATCGATTGATGTTTCTTGCTGAAAGTGGATGCGATGAAACTGATTGTAATTTATCAAGTCCTTCAATTTCTAGTAATCGACCTTCTTCAGCAAAATCTTCTTTTAATTGATGGAGCATTGACATTGCAGTATGGTCAATTATTTGTAGAGATGCACAATCAATGATCAGATGTTGGGAATGACTAAATTCCTGAATGATTTTTTTTATCTTCATGATATTCGTAAAGACAGCAGCATTACGGATATGAATGATATCAACTCCATCCATCTGAGAATCTATTTCAATTGTTGATTGAAAATTCTTTATGAAAGACCCGCCATTGAATCCATTGATGATGAGTTTTACTATAATTCCCGCAGCAATACCGGCTAATAAATCAATTGCTAATGTGCATATGATTGTCGTGACAAAAATTGCCAATTGCTCTTTTCCAATATGAAGCATGTGCATGAATTCTCTTGGATGTGCAAGTTTGATTCCAACACCAATGAGCAATGCTGCTAATGCAGCTTTTGGAATCATTTGTAGAACTGGAATGAGTGCAAGCATGAATAGGAGGAGAAATCCACCATGAAACACATTCGCCCATTTAGTTTTTGCGCCATTGTTCACATTATTCGTACTTCTTGCCACTTCGGCAATCATAGGTAAACCACCTAAGACAGAAGTAAGAGCATTTCCACTACCAACTGCAATCAAATCTTTATTATAATCTGATTTCTTTTTTAGTGGATCTAATAAATCAACTGCTTTTGCTGTGAGTAGGGATTCCAATGAACCAATCAGTGAAAACAGAATTACATATTGAATAAATGTTCCTACTTGATTCAACCCTGCGAAACTGATATTAATATGCAGAATGTCAAGAAATGGTTTATTAAATGACAGCAAAGCACCTTTTTCTGCATCCAAGTGAAGATATGATCCAAGTGGTATTGCAATTGCCAATACAATCATTGGAGTAGGAATCTTTTTAAGCCAAGAAATTCGTATCAGTGGTATTGTCAGTGTTGCAATAAGACTTACTATACCGACAATGACAATCGACATGTGTTGTTGTATGTGTGAAAAGGTTTCGGGGAGTGCAGATAGTAACTCAAATGGTTCAATCATTGGTTTCCCTTCAGGATTTAGTGGATTTACCCCCAATAGTATGTGTACTTGTTTGCTTATCACAATCATTCCAATGGCAGCAAGCATGCCATGCACGGCAGCCAAAGGAAAAAAGTCTGAGAGTTTCCCCAACTTGAATATCCCAAATAAGATCTGAATGATTGCAGCAACAAAGATCACACCCAATGTCATTTGCCATCCTGCTTCGCCACCACCGAATGCGGCGATTGAACCTGCACAAATGACTATCAATCCTGCGGCTGGACCTTTGATTGTAAGTCTAGCACCTGAAATTAATCCGACAAACAAACCACCTATTATGGCAGTTAATACCCCATATAATGGATTTGGAAAATCACTTGCTGAAGCAATGCCTAAACTAAGTGGCAATGCAAGTAAGGATACAATAAAACCTGAAAGCATCTCATCAGTAATGCTGAATGAACCTATCTTATTGCTCGAATTCATCGTTTGATCCTGATAGTAAAGTAATAATTGTAACTGATACTTGGAACGGTCAATACTTGACATTCATGCGGCTATTTCTATAACAGTTACATGCCGCATCAAACACATAATGACAATCACCCTTCTAAATCAAATGGTGAAAATACATTGATGGATGAGCTCTTATTACGCTTGAGGGATTTTTAAGGTTCGGAACAGGATTGTCCGGTGAATCTTGATAGGGTTTGGTGGTGTCTCAAAGCAAACATGCATTGCAGAGGGTAATTGTGCTTTGAGATGTGTAAAGGTGAGAAGGGAATAAATGAGGTTGTCAATTCCGTCATTGGTTATGTCAACCAGATTATCATGTTCGGTACATGCATCTTCAACTTGTTCTACAATTGTGATTTGCCTAGGGCTAGCAGAATAATTGATGAATATCTGTGCTGACAAAAATAGCAGCACGGCAATCATCAATGAAGATGCAAATAATTGTTTACCTTTTCCCATAATGCAAAATTATGTTATTCTTCATCAATCAAACAATAACAATGTATTTTCGATGGACAAATCGGGAATATTTTGGTCAATACCATACTGAAATGCCATAGTCTTTTCATGATTTGTTGTCCAAACACATTAATTTCTTTAAGTTAATGCCATCATTCAAAGGATGAAATCATGAAGATTGGCATAGTAAAAGAGCCTGATTTCGAAGCAAGAGTCTCAATGCTTCCGGAAGGTGTGGCAACCTTGATTAGCAAAGGCCATACTGTATTTGTCGAATCTAATGCCGGCCTACAGGCATTTGCCACAAATGAGGATTATGCTCAAGCAGGTGCAACCGTTACAGATCTACAAACTGTAATATCTGAATCTGATATTCTTCTCTCGATGCATGCACAGTCCGTCTCGCATATACAATCCTCGATTCTGATAGGTATGTACTCACCTTTATCAGATCAATCCACTCTCAATGTGTTCGCAGCAAATCATAATACTGTTTTTTCGATGGACATGTTACCGAGAACAACGCGAGCACAAAGCATGGATATTCTCAGTTCTCAAGCAAATATTGCGGGATATAAAGCTGTATTGCTTGCAGCAACAACATATTCACGCTATTTCCCAATGTTCATGACCGCAGCAGGTAGCATTGCTCCTGCAAAAATGTTGATACTTGGTGCAGGTGTTGCCGGACTCCAAGCAATAGCAACAGCAAGAAGATTGGGCGCAGTTGTTGAAGTATTTGATACAAGACCAGCAGTAAAAGAAGAAGTACAAAGTCTTGGTGCAAAATTCATAGAAGTTGAAGGTGCTGCAGATGCAAGTTCCGCAGGAGGATATGCAGTGGAACAAAGCGAAGAATTTAAAACAAGACAACAAGCGCGCATAGCTGAAAGCGCTGCCAAAGCAGACATCATCATTACGACAGCTCAAATCCCCGGAAGAAAAGCACCAATTTTGATCACACAAGATATGCTGAACTCCATGCGAAAAGGAAGTATCATCATTGATTTGGCAGCATCAACAGGTGGCAATACTCCAATGACCAAGGACGATGAAACAATCACTCATAATGGAATAACCATCGTTGGTAATTCCAATCTCGCTCGCATGATGCCTGCTGATGCAAGTAAATTATATGGAAAAAACATCATCAACTTTTTACAATTGATTACCGGAAATGATGCTACAGTTCATCTTAATTTTGAAGATGATCTCGTGAAAGGCACATGCATCATGAAAGATGGATCAATCATTCATGAACGATTGAGTACATAACACTATGGAACAGATAATGCAATGGTTTACAGAGCATCAAGACATGATATACATCGTGATTTTGATGGTATTTGTTGGTATCGAAGTGATTGGTCGTGTCCCAAGTGTTTTGCATACTCCTCTCATGAGCGGCGCGAATGCAATTCATGGCGTTGTTATCATAGGCGCTATCATCGTTATGGGAAATGCAGATCCTGATGACATGCTCGCCCTCATCTTGGGTTTTCTGGCTGTGATATTAGGAACACTCAATGTTGTTGGTGGCTTTGTTGTCACAGATAGAATGCTCGAAATGTTCAACAAGAAAAAGTAACTCACATGGAATCAATTCTACTCTTCATCTATTTGATTGCATCAATCACCTTCATTCTAGGTTTGAAAATGCTCTCGAATCCGAAGTCGGCACGCAAAGGAAATACTGTTGCCGCATTGGGAATGGGCTTGGCAATCATTGGTACAATTGTGCTTTACACGAATGATTCCGGTGAGCATCTTGGCAATCATATATGGATTCTTTGTGGTCTTATGATTGGTGGAGTCATTGGAACCATGTCTGCAAAGAAAGTACAAATGACAGCTATGCCACAAATGGTCAGCTTATTCAATGGAATGGGCGGAGCTTGTGCAGCATTGATTTCAATTATAGAATTCAAACATTTGGTTCACGATTTCAAACCTGAATTATATGCTGGTGGTGGATATACTTATTTTTCAACGCTCGATGGTGCTTCTCTCTTGGTCATCATGGCTGGATTGATTATCGGTACAGTGTCATTCACAGGCTCAATGATTGCATGGGCAAAGTTGGATGGAAGATTAAATGATTATGCATTCAACGGACAACATATCGTCAATATGTTGATGTTGGGTATCACTGTAGCATTGACAGGCATGATTCTATTTCTGCGTCCGGAAGAAACAATCACATTCTTTTATGCCGTACTTGCTTTGGCATTTGTGTATGGCATATTGTTCGTCCTTCCTATCGGTGGTGCAGACATGCCGGTAGTGATTTCACTCCTGAATTCATTTACTGGTATTGCTGCTGCTTGCGGAGGATTTCTCTATGATAATTCTGCAATGCTCACAGGTGGTATTTTGGTTGGTGCAGCAGGAACACTGCTCACAGTGCTGATGTGTAATGCAATGAATAGATCTTTGTTGAATGTGTTGATTGGTTCATTTGGTGCAAGTGCGCAAGGTGGACAAAACACAGGAATGCAAGGAACATACAAGGAGATGTCCATTTCTGATGCTTCCGTACTCATGTCATATTCTTCAAAAGTGGTTATTGTCCCGGGTTATGGTCTTGCTGTGGCACAAGCCCAACATGCATGCCATGAATTGGAAAAATTGCTCACCGAAAAAGGTGTGGAAGTGACATATGCAATTCATCCTGTTGCTGGTCGTATGCCAGGTCACATGAATGTATTACTTGCTGAAGCAGATGTTCCATATGAAAAGCTCAAAGAGATGGAAGAAATCAATGATGAGTTTCCATCTGTTGATGCAGTCCTGATATTAGGTGCCAATGATGTGGTGAATCCTGCCGCCAAGACAGATCCATCCTCACCAATTTATGGAATGCCCATCCTTGATGTTGAATTGGCAAAACATGTAATTGTCAATAAACGCAGTATGAAACCTGGTTATGCAGGAATTGAAAATGAACTCTTTTTCCGACCAAAAACATCAATGCTGTTCGGGGACTCCAAAAAAGTTCTGCAAGATTTGATTGCTGAAATAAAAAACTTGTAATTTTGTGCATCAATTTCTTCGATATCTATGAAATTCAAGCAGTCTTTCAACAAAAACATACTCATGGTCGCTTCATCAATGATGGCGGCTATCGTGGTGTTTTTATATGGATCACTGCTATATGGGATACTATCAACAGGGAAAAGTTTTGATTGGATTGACATGCTTAAACCATTCAAGGTTGATCAAGTAAAGGACATCACTGCATTTATTCAATCAATGATTGTCACAGTTATTGAATTTTGCATTGAATGCCTAAAGACATTCCTCAATAGATAATCTTCTTAGTCATTATTAACTAAAGTCATCGATTCGGGTTAGGGTATTGTTCATTTTACGATTTCATTCATGCGGGTGTTCATTCTTTTCCTCGTATTCATTGTGTCTTTGAGTGCAAAAAAACCTACATGGATATTGCGCATTCCACCTTCGGTATTTTCCATAGAACATCTACAGTTCTCTACGAGTGCCTATGACCGAGATAGCAATATTGTCTATGCTTATGGGAGGAATCATTTATTTTCCATACATCTGAATTCGAATACTGTAGATAGCATACCCTGGAAATCAGATATCAGTTTTGGAGATAAATTTACACTAGATTCTAAGGGCAATAGAATTCTATTTGGCTTGGGGGGCAAAAAAAGAAAATTTGCAGTTGATGTTACCACGGGGAATGTCACTCCTTTTTCAATTCATCGCGAAGACGAAGAGTCACATTATGCAGGTGTATATTGGAATGAATATACACATAAACTTGGCTACTTTGGTGGATATGGGTTTTACAAATTGCGAAATTGGGCGCATGAATATGATGGGAATGGAAATTGGATAACAGTATATCCCAATATTGATAATTGTATCCCACCAAAAAGGACTCATACTAATTTTATCTTGGGTCATCCGAAGAAACCACAACTCTTTATCATGTCAGGATATGGAAGTTGTACGGGAGAACAACTTGAACAATCATGCCCCAATGGTATATCGGAAAAAAATGATTTGGGAAGTTGGTGTTGGCTTCGTGATGTATTTCTTTATGATTATCAGAACTATACATTTACGAATATTATCGGTCCACATGAAAAAAGCATGACGATGGAAGGAATTGGAGCTTATGATTATCATACCAATACATTGTACATTGTTGGAGGTCGACTCCCGCATTTTGATTCCGGAAAAGAGATTCAGGAAATGTTTCAGAATACTGTTCTCAAACTAAGAATTGGTAAAGACAAAGCATTCAAATCTCTAAAAGCAAATACTAAAAAGATGAAGCACACTAAATGGTATGAACAGTATAATTATTGTGCATTCTATAATCCCACTCGCAAAAGTTTGATATGGTTTAGAAGTGATGGTATGTGGGAATTACAATTGAAGTAATTTCTGCTTGGATTAATGAATTAATCGAGTGTATCGCTAATTCACAATAGAATAGATTGTTTGGCGATTGCAATGTGTTCTTCAATTGCCTGTCGAATAATTGGCATCTCTTCTTTCTTCCATGAGAATTCCCGAATCCATTCCGAATTGTTTGCACGCTTTATCATATTTGTAAATAGCAGTCGTGTAACAATTGTTTCTTGATCTGGATACAGCAAATGAAGAATATA
>RGCF01000066.1 GCA_009919265.1 Bacteroidota bacterium
CAACACGAAGTCCGGCCTCTTTGAAAAAAGCTTGCAGTAATTCCACTGGGAAGGTGTTTGGTTCTCCAATTGTTTCGAGAAAGATCAATAGTGGATTAAGCGAATCAATAAGTTGATGAGCATTCAAATTCCCAATCGATGAACGCAAAGCATCGCTGCAAGATTGTTCAAATTGTTCTTTTGTAATGAGTACTGCGCTCATATCTTGTTTATCGTTCAGCATTTTCGAAATGATATGTTTCATGTCCATCATTGGAAGATTCAATGCTGTTGAACGCAAAAGAATCTCATGGGCAGTTTTTGTGGTATCATTTCGATAGATGAATGTGCTCAATGTATATAGGGGTCTAAACAGACTATTCGCATATGTATCGACAAACATCTCAATCATTGCTCTTAACTCTGTCTGATTGCATTCTGCTATGGAGTGATAATAAGATAGTATCTCTTCTGATTTTTGAAAGACAATAGCCTTATCAATGGGGAATCTATGACCGGGATCTTTTCTCAATATCGCAGTATATGCCCACCATTGTACTTCTGCATCAAGAAAGGTTCTGCATTCCTGTGGCAGTTTGAGATTATTGATCAAAGCATGCATGACATATCGTTCGGCTTGTGTATCGACCAGCGAGAGCAATGATTGTTTATATGTAGTCAATGATTGAGTAAGCATTCGTTATTCTGCGATAAACACTTTTCTTCGTTCTTTTCTTGCGATGTCTCTCAAGACAGGTTTGCGTTTTTTCAATACTGAAATGATATCAAAAAAACTATTCCAATTATGATGAATAATTCCATGCTGATTGCAATAGGAGGCCAATGTTCCTTTTGCAAAGACCATGTCTGCAATATGCACCGGACATGTATCCGACAATCCATCCCCGATATAAATGATCAAATCATCCGGATGACTTGTTCCCAAAACTGTTTTGGTCTTGCAGGAAGCGCAAAAGCACTTGCATCGTTCATCAGCATTCGGAAATGATGGTATCCATGTTCCTGAATCATCATCATGCATCAATACATTGCATGAAACCAGTAGATTCCCTGCATCAATAGTTCTTAAAATGGGTAGAATATATTGATCAAACCCATCGCTTACAATCCGGCATTCCCAATGATTGCTTTTAATGAAATCCAAGAATTGCGGAAAATAGGCATCAATCTCGCATGATGAACAAAATGCCTGCAATGCTTCCTCGGATTGAATCTTCAAAGTTGTGCAGATGCGTGTATAATATTCTGTTACGGAATATTCTCCATTCATCAATGCATCATGGATATCGGCGAATTGTCCGAATCTCCGAAAAAACTCATCACCCGAATCTTTTCTGGTTATCGTTCCATCAAAATCACAATATATGCGAGTGACCGGTTGGATCACTTCATTCTTCATCATGCATATCCTGAAGCATAGGTATAGAAACCTTTTCCGCCTGCTTTTCCTATCCAACGGGCTCTCACATATTGCCTAAACAATATGCATGGTCTATACCGTTCTTGGCGATATTCTGCATATAATGCATCGAGCATGGAGAGCACTGTATCCAAGCCAATTGTATCTGCCCATTCAAGCAATCCATGAGGATAATTTACTCCTGCTTTCATGGCTGCATCAATATCTTCTTTTGTTGCAATTTGTTCGAGAACTGCAAATGCAGCTTCATTCATGAGAGTTGCCAATATTCTTGGCATCACCAAACCAACTCTATCTTCGACTATTTCGCATGTATATCCCATTGCATTCAATAGCATTTCAATAGTCTGCAATGATTGTTCGGATGCATTTAAACCCTTAGCTAGTTCAATCACTGTTGCTGTCCCTGTATGCCCGGGGAGAAATCCAAAACCAATCACAGGATGAGTGTCTTGAATATAATGCATGATTTCTGTTGCGGTACAAGCCAATGTTGAACAAAGAATAATTGCAGAGGGAAATTCTTCCAAAACTTCATGAATCAATGGTACTTTTAATTCCGCAGCCAAGGGTTGACAATCCATTATGATATCCGGTGGAATAACCACATCGGAAACATTCGTTACAATCACCGAAGAAAATGGAATCAGATGAGGAGGCAATGTTGGCGCATCGCTGTATGCGAAGAGATGCGCATCATCCAGAGATAAATAAATACTGAAAGGAATTTCATGATCTCTCAGGCGAATTGCCATTTCTGCCGTATGGCGAGAACCTCCGATGAGCAGAATGGAAGTTCTTTTGTCTTCCAATGTGTAGATAGCCATGTTTAATCACAAATCTTGGGGGAAAGTATGAGCAAAATACGGTAATTTTAACGGCCTTCCAAAGTGAAGGATGATTGATTGTTCACTTAGCTCGGACATCTGCATGAGCACACTCGCCAAACGCATAATCATGGGTATGATTGGTATTCCCATCATGATTTTGATGGTGATCCTTGGGTCCCCTTATTTCACCATTTTCTTTGGAATTGTAGCCGTATTGGCATTGAGAGAGTTATACCTATTACTTGATGCAAAGGGATTTTCCCCCCATCCGATGATTGGCTTAATCACCGGTTTTGCTTGGATGATTCTTCTTGATGTGCAAGGTGAGCATAGTGGATACCTATTACTCTTGATTCTTTCTTTGGCCGGATTAGCCACGTTGTCACTTGAATTGGCAAATTCATATCAAGAAAGGCATGCCCCGCCGGCAGGAGCTGTTGCCTCTACGCTTGGTGGAATTCTCTATGTTCCCGTCATGCTGTCCAATGTGATTGTACTGAGAGGGTTCGAAGCAACAGGAGCAATGATTCCATGGTTCGCAAACATGAGCATTGAACCAGGAGCAGCGCTTGTGATCATATTGTTTTTGGGTGTATGGGCTGGAGACACATTTGCATATTTCGGTGGAATGGCGATAGGAAAAACTCCGCTCATGCCACATATTAGTCCAAAGAAAACTGTTGAAGGTGCATTGATTGGTTGGCTGGGATCTGTATTATCCATGCTAGCAGGTACATATTTTCTTATGCCTGCATTTCCATTGTGGATTATGCTTATCGGTTCAGTGACTTTGGCTTTCTTCTCGCCAATTGGGGATTTAGTTGAATCAATGATTAAACGAGATGCACATGTGAAAGATAGTTCTGAATTGATACCCGGTCATGGTGGGGCTTTTGATAGATTCGACAGCATGCTATTTGCCGCCCCAATCTTTAATGCATTTATCTATGTAGTATCAATGTGGAAATAATCAACTACTTGCTCCATCATACTGCTTTAATGCCATCGAAAAGAATTTAACCGCAGTTAAGACAGTCAGAAAAGTAATGGTGATCATGAGCAAGAACGTTTCAACTGAAGCTTGAGAATAAAGCATTGATGCAGGAACAGAGGCAATCATGGAAAGAGGGAAAATCGTTATGAATATGCGTCTGAATATTCCATTATAAATTCCATCGGGACGCATTGCAATTTGATATACTGCATAGAAAATACTTTGTACCCCTGAGGCATTAACAAAATAAAATGCCATACTCCCAACAATAGCCTCCAAAGAAAAAAGTACAAGTGAACCACAAACGATGCCAATCATCCAGCCAAGCCATTGTGCTGCATATATGGGTTGATCATGTATGGACAAACCAATTCCAAAGATGATGAAACTCACGGCGACATTTACAAGTGATGCTGTATTTACATATCTGAAATAACTCAAGAATAGTGGCGAAACGGGTTTCAGTAAAAAGAAATCCATTTCTCCTGTATTGACATAACGAGGGAAATGCCAAAAATTTGATGCGATTAATGTCATATTGAGTGAATCAACAATGAAAAGCGTCCCAAGAAATAAATATGCTTCACTCTTTGACAATCCGGCAAATGCAGGCGTGTACATGAACATGATTTCAAAGAAGCCAATTTGAACAGTACACCACACAATATCAACAAAGACTTGCAAGGCATAGTGTAAGCGATACTCCATGTCGCGTGAAAGACAATTCTTAAAAAGGGTAATCCATAATCGAAGAATACTCATATCAGCGTATATCCGGTATGAAATCTTTCATTGCCAAATACAATTCCCATGTTGCTTTGATATCACGCAAGCAATATTCAGAGATGACATCAAATTTCTTTTCCGCATATAATTCACCAACCTTAGAACCGTCGACTCCAGCTTCCTTTGGTGATTGTACTCCAAAAGATTTTGCGACAAAATCAAAATTGTATCTTCTTGTTGCACCCGATTGCTGTGGATTGAAGAAGCACAATTCATCCAATAAATCTGTATGATTGTCTCTATAATTCCATCTAGTGCCCTGCATCAAATTCATCAACGGTTTTACTTTGAGTAATGCTGAACGCAACATCACAAATGGTGCATCAAATCCTCTTCCATTAAATGTAATGAGATGAGGAGACGGATATGAAGTGAGCATTTTCCAAAAATGTTCAAGGAGTTTGGCTTCAGAACACAAGAACATCTTATGGCCTGAGGGTAAGTCCACAGTTGATGAATCCTCATCTGAAAAATCGGGGTCTACCATGAATGCGCCCGCTTTTATTTCAACCCATTCTTCACCATGTTTCTGCATAACTTTTATCCCTAAACAAACAATTTGGCCTGTTAAAGGAGAAAGAGCCATTTCATTGATTTTTTTGTCTTTTGCTTCATCGGTTGATGCTCCCCGCAACAGATATTCTTGTCTAGCATCATCAAATGAATCAATTGACAATCCTGCGGTCTCGATATCATAAATGATATAGGTTTTCCCACTCATGCAAATCTCCAGATATTGATATGCAAAGATACACAAATTGACATACTCATTTTATTCAGTAATTGCTTCATTTCTTCCTCCTCAATGCTCAATACACAAGCTGTCGATTCCGTATATTGCAATGCAGCATAACACGGTAATTCCTCATGAGCGCAAGGCGAAATCAATCCCGCAAATTTCAAGGAGATGATGAACAGCAAATCTCCATGGAATTCGTGTTCCCTCAGAACAGACTCAAAATCATGTTCGCACTATTCCTTGCATTATTTCTCATACTGTTGATTCGTATTTTTTATGTGCAAGTGATTAAAGCTGATGCAATCATGGCATTGTCAAAAGGACAACACATGGTGCCTGTCACTTTGCAAGCGAAAAGAGGGGAGATTCTTGATAGAAATGGAAGAGTGATTGTTGCAAATGTAAAAGCCACTTCCTATGCGATAGATATAACCAAGTTGAAAAATAAGCATGGAATAGCAACAGCTTTGTATTTGGCGATAGGGGAATCTGTTGAATATTGGGAGAAGAAAATTGAACTTGGGAAAGGACAATACACATTGCTGGCTCGTGATGTCACAGCTCGACATCCAATGTTGGATACCATAAAAGACCCTGGTTTTATAAGGCAACCCACATATAAACGAAGTTATGTATACGGTTCAGGAGCTGCTCAAGTTGTTGGTTTCACCGATACGGAAAAAAGAGGTCTTGCAGGTTTAGAATTAATGTTGGATTCCCTTCTGCGCGGTAATGACGGAAAAACATATATGCGTAGAGATGCTGTTGGAAATCTCTACTATTCGCATGAAATTCCAGTATCGGAGCCAACCGACGGACATTCAACAATGTTGACTCTTGACATAGAATTACAAAGAATCGCAGAATATGAATTATCTGAAGGCATTCGCACTTCGCAAGCAGAGGGTGGAACGGTGATTGCATTGGAGCCGCAAACCGGCGAAGTACTCGCAATGGCGTCATGGCCCAATTTCGATCCTCATGACAGATCATCTGCAACACCTGATGCAATCCGTTTGCGCGGAATTACCGATATGTATGAACCGGGTTCAACATTTAAGCTTGTTACTGCATGTGCTGCTTTGGAAGAGGGGATCATTAAACCTGAAAGCATGGTTAATGGCATGAATGGCACATTAAAAGTTGGAGATTATGAAATCAAAGATTCGCATCCCATCGGGAAAGTTCGTTTTACTCAAGCATTGGAGCAATCCAGTAATATTGTGTTTGCAAAACTTTCAGATAAAATAGATGATTTCAAGTTTTACAAATATGCTCGTGATTTTGGTTTCGGAATCATTTTGGGAATTGATTTTCCGGGTGAAGTTGCAGGTACAGTCAAAAGACCAAAACAATTCAATGCAACGACAAAAAAATTCATGGCATATGGATATGAACTTGGTGCAACAGCATTACAAATGGTAAATGCCTATTCCACGATTGCAAATGGTGGTGTGATGATGAGACCATTCATCGTCAAGAAAATCATGAATCCCAATCAAGAAGTATTATCAGAAACAAAGGTGCAAAGAATTCGCACAGTGCTCTCTGAAAAAACAGCGAAAACAATGTCGTCCATGTTGACTAGAGTAGTTGAATATGGTACCGGAAAAGAAGCGCAAATTGCAGGCCTTCCTATTGCAGGGAAGACAGGTACAGCGCAGCAGCTGGTGAATGGTCAATACTCAAAACAAGATTATACGGCTTCATTTGTTGGATTTTTCCCCGCCTATGCACCAAAAGTCGCAATGATTGTGATGCTTCATAAACCGAAAGCATCAATTTATGGTGGAACTACTTCTGCACCAATCTTCAAGAAGATTGCACAAAAATGGATTACTGCTTCTAGAATTCCCGTGACGAATGTTGAAGAAAGTAATGAACAAGTGAGAAAGCGCGTTCAGGATTCTTCCATTGTGCCCGACTTGCGTGGTTTGACCTATGCAAATGCAAAAGAGTTATTGCATGATATTGGACTGCGCATCAAAGGGTCCGAAAGCGGTACTGTGATTAGTCAATCGAAAAAACCGGGTATGTGGCTCGAAAAAGGGAAAGTGATTGATGTGCAAACAAATACAATTGGTTCTGCGGGGAGTCAATCAAAGTCCTTCATGATGAATGATAAACAGATGCCCATTGTTGTGCCAAAGAGCAATAAACAGTCAGGCATCAAGCCAATGCCTGATGTACGCGGGATGAGTGTTCGAAGAGCATTGGCAGTATTACATTCATCCGGCTATAAAGCACGATTGGTAGGGAAGGGAAAAGTTGTTTCTCAAGTGAGATCAAAAGTTGATGCAAAGGAATGTGTGTTATTGGCAAGGTAATCAGCCTCTAGGGTGATATGTTTTATGAACCTGTCGGATGAATTCGCGATCAATATGCGTGTAGATTTGTGTCGTGCTTATGTCTGAATGACCAAGCATTTCCTGCAATGCGCGCAAGTCTGCTCCTCCCTCCAATAAATGGGTGGCAAAAGAATGTCTGAATGTATGAGGATGCACATGTTTTTCAATCCCAGCTTGTTTGGTTGCATCACTCACTATTGACCAAACACTCATCCGTGAAATTCCGGTCCCTCGCTGATTCAAAAAAACAATATCATCTGTTGCTTTTCCAACTTTCATGAAATGTGGTCGAACTTCTTCCTGATATTGCCCAACCCATTCTAGTGCTGAAGAGCCAATAGGTACAATTCGTTCTTTCGATCCTTTACCAAAAACGCGAATCACTTCTTGTTCAATTAACATATCTCTCTGCTTCAAGCCACAAAGTTCTGAAACGCGAAGTCCACAAGCATACAGGAGTTCCAAAATTGCTCTGTCTCGTATTCCTGCCATCGTTGAAATATCCGGTTGTTCCAAAATGGATAACATTTCATCGATTGACAATGTATCAGGTAATGTTCTTCTTGATTTTGGTAATTCTGCTTTTTCAGTGATATCTGTGTCGATTGATTTATTTGTGAAGAGAAAAGAAAAGAAACCACGCATTGATGAAAGTGTTCTTGTTCTGGATGACAGTGCAAGACCCAATTCCTCAAGCATCATGAGGAATGTATTGACATGTGATATGGAGATTTCATCAAAACGACTAACCCCTTGCGCATGAGCATGAACGATGAATCGCTCAATGTCAAACATATATGCAGTAATCGTATTCTCACTAACCCCTTTTTCAAGAGCAAGAAATCTCTTATAGGATTGCAGTTCTCTTTTAAATGAGAGAGGTAGCTCTGTGGATGAATCATCCATCATTCATGCATCATGAAAAGTAATTTGGAGATGCTTTTGTGACAACCACATCATGAGGATGTGATTCTTTCAAACCTGCACCGGTGATTTTTACGAATTGTGCATCTTCTTGTAATGCGGTTATTGTGGCGCATCCGCAATAACCCATGGATGCACGCAATCCTCCGGTTAATTGATAGATGGTGTCGCTTGCATTACCCTTGAATGGCACACGCCCTTCAATTCCTTCAGGTACCAATTTTGCCAAACCATCTTCCATGTCTTGAAAATAACGATCAGCAGAACCTTGCTGCATTGCTCCAAGTGAGCCCATACCGCGATACATTTTATAAGCTCGACCTTCGAGAAGAATTTTTTCACCTGGTGATTCTTCATGTCCTGCGAGCATGCCCCCAATCATGACGCAATCAGCACCAGCCGCGATGGCTTTTGCTACATCACCGGTTTGTTTGACGCCGCCATCTGCAATGACAGGAACGCCATTTTTATGCGCTTCAGACGCGGCTTCCATGATAGCGGTCAGTTGCGGAACGCCAACACCTGCAATAATGCGTGTTGTACAAATGCTTCCCGGGCCAATACCCACTTTCACTCCATCTGCTCCGGCTTCAATCAATGCTTTTGCCGCTTCTGCTGTTCCTATATTTCCACCAATAATTTGCAATGATGGAAATTGTGTCTTGACTGATTTAATCATGTCCAAAACGCCTTTGGAATGACCATGTGCAGTATCAATGATGACAATATCTACTCCGGCTTCAAAGAGTGCTTTGACTCTGTCCATTGTTTCTTGTCCTATACCTACAGCTGCGCCAACGCGCAATCTTCCAAGTTCATCTTTACAGGCATTTGGATATTTTTTCTTTTTTTGAATATCCTTGAATGTAATCAATCCATGCAATTGACCTTCAGCATCAACCACTGGCAATTTTTCAATTCGATGTTTTTCAAGAATTTGTTCGGCTTCATCCAATGTTGTTCCCAAAGGAGCTGTAATGATCGTGTCTTTGGTCATGAGCTCGGAAATTTTTTGATCGCCCTTAGTTTTGAAACGTAGATCACGATTGGTTGCAATGCCAATGAGTGCACCATGTTCATCGATCACCGGAAATCCTGCGATCTTATATTTTGCCATAAGGGCAAGGGCATCCTGAGCGGTATTATTGGCTTTTAGTGTTATTGGATTGCGAATCATCCCACTTTCAGATCTTTTGACTTTATCTACTTCATCGGCTTGGGCCTGAATAGACATATTTTTATGGATAATCCCGATTCCACCCTCTCGTGCTAAGGCAATTGCCATTTCAGACTCAGTAACCGTGTCCATGGCTGCCGAAACAATGGGGATATTCAAGGAAATAGTACGCGTAATCCGTGTTTTTAAGGAAGTTTCGCGTGGTAAAACCTCAGAATAGCGGGGTATAAGCAGTACATCATCAAATGTGATGCCTTCGGAAATAGTCTTTGGTTTCATGAATGTACATGACCGGAAGGAGTGGAACATTGAGAGCCGGAAGTGACCTTCAGAACTCTATCCTCACGCAATTTACGGAATATCCCCTAATTTTGAGGATTGGATGTGAACGATTTCATGGAAAAAATCGTTATTACAGCACTATTGAATGCAAATTCCGCGGTAAACCATGGATGAAATACAAGCTTTATATCAGCAAATGATTCTGGATCACAATAAGAATCCCAGAAATTTCACTGAAATGAATGATGCCACGCATAGTTCTGAAGGACATAATCCTCTATGTGGTGATGAAGTGACCATTTTTATGAATATTCAAGATGGCATTATTCAAGACATTACTTTCCAAGGGTCAGGTTGTGCAATTTCCACATCATCAGCTTCAATCATGACTACCGTATTGAAAGGAAAAACATTGAAAGAAGCAGAGCAATATTTCAATCAATTTCATGGTATTGTCACTGCATCAATGGATACTGAAATCAATACCGATGATTTGGGGAAACTTGCTGTGTTCACCGGTGTGAGAGAATTTCCTGCGCGCGTAAAGTGTGCATCACTTGCTTGGCATACAATGAATAATGCCATGCATGGTGATGGACCGGTAAGCACTGAATAATCACTGAGAATCAAATGAAAAAATTTATTCCTCTTAAACTTGATGATAGCGAAAATCATGAGCAACCGGCACCTAAGGATTTGCCTCCTGCAGATGCTCCTGTGATCGATCGTATCATAGCAAATATCAAAACGGTATATGATCCGGAAATTCCGGTGGATATTTTTGCATTGGGTTTGATTTATTCTGTTCGATTCAATGATGATACAAAAAAAGCGGAAGTGGTGATGACATTAACATCACCCGGCTGCTTCGCTGCTGGAATGATTCCAGGTCAAGTTGAACAAGTGGTATTAGAAGTACCCGAAGTGGAAAGCGTACATGTTGAACTCACATTTGATCCACCATGGGATAAGACAATGATGAGTGAGGCAGCAAGATTGGAATTGGGTTTTTGGTAAGCATTTAGCTTGTATACATTTTTGGAAGATTCATGTTTAGAAGTATTACAGTTTCGGCAATAAAACGATTGACACCTCATTCGGTGGCAATTTCATTTTCTATCCCGGATGAGTTGCGTGAAGAGTTTGCATATGTTCCCGGGCAATACATCACGCTAAAAGTAGAAGTGGATGGACAAAAAGTGAATAGAGCATATTCATTGTGCTCATCACCATATTCAGGTGAACAGCATACAATTGGTGTAAAGCAAACAGAGAAAGGGCTTGTCTCTACATTTCTGAATTCTAGACTGGCAGTGGGCGATACACTCCAAGTAATGAAGCCAATGGGGAATTTTACTTTGCAGGTTCAGCCCGATAGAGCAAGACATATCATATTGATTGGTGGTGGAAGTGGTATCACACCATTGCTTTCCATCGCAAAAAGTGTAGTTCTGAAAGAACCACAATCAACAGTTACCTTGATCTATGGAAATAGTAATCAAGGTTCAATCATGTTTCACTTGAGCAGGCAGCGATACCAAAGGAGCGCATTCATCGTGAGTTTTTCACAGCCCCTTTGACAATTGATGAAGACATTTCCGATTCGCCTGAAACTTCTGAAAAACACATTGCCATTACATTATATGGCCGTTCTTTTGAAATTGTTGTGAATCCAGGCGAAACGATTCTCGAAGCAGGAATCAGACAGCAATTGGATCCTCCTTATGCATGTCAAATTGCCGCATGTTGTACATGTAGGGCAAAGCTCCGTAGCGGTCAAGTGCATATGGATAGCAGAGAAGCTTTAACTGATGATGAGATCGAAGAAGGATATATTTTGACTTGCCAAGCACATCCATTGACTGATGATGTTGTCGTTGATTATGATGGATGATCAATCAAGGCATTGATGATTTGCCGAGCATGACTATTTTTGTGTCATGCTCTTTTTTTTACCAATCAAGCACTCATGAAAACACTCTATACACTCCTCGCTCTGTTTTGTTCTTTCTCATTTGTTCACGCCGATGAGAGATCGGATAGATTGCAACAACATGTAAAATATCTTGCTTCAGAAGAACTTGAAGGAAGGGCGCCCGGTACAAAAGGGAATGTGCTTGCAGCCGAATATATCAAAGATCAATTCAAAAAGATTGGCTTGATACCTTATGGTTCATCTTCATATTTTCAAGAATTTCCCATTATTACAGACATTCAGATGAATGGAAAGGGAAATGAGTTAAGTATAGTTATGGGGAACAAAGAGCACATACTTACAATCAATAAAGAATTTATTCCGATTGGAATTAGCGATAATGGTACTATTGATTGCCCGGTTGTTTTTGCAGGATATGGAATTTCTTCACCTGCTGACAAATACGATGATTATGCTGGAATCGATGTGAAAGGTGCAGTGGTCATTGTGTTGCGTGGTGCGCCTGAACAAGACAATCCGCATGGTAATCTCTCGCAATTTGCTTCTTTGAGAAGTAAGGCAATGACCGCAAAAGAAAAAGGAGCCAAAGCTATCATTTGCATTTCTGGTTCTCAATTTCCGGATTCTCTGCTTGCGCTCAGATATGAACAAGGTGGCAAAGTTGATGGCATGTTGATTGCAAATGCTTTGTCTTCAAAATTGGAAGAACATATTCCCGCTTTGAAGATTGCTCAATTTGATAGCATCATAAAAGCAACAAAATCCCCTGCGAGTGTTGCACTTCCCAATGCACGATTACGCATTGCTGTGTCATTGAAAGAGAAATCAGTGAACACATCAAATGTCATCGGATATCTTCCCGGTACAGACCCAGGATTATCAAATGAAGTTATTGTTATTGGTGCTCATTTTGATCATCTTGGTTGGGGTGGTGAAGGATCAGGAACGCTTGCAAGTACAAAGGAAAAATCAATCCATCATGGTGCGGATGATAATGCATCAGGAACTGCAGGTTTGATAGAAACTGCATATCAGCTTTCCAAAAAACCATTGAAAAGACCGGTCATGTTCATTGGTTTTACAGCGGAAGAAAGAGGACTATTAGGTTCGGCACATTTTGTAAAATCTCCTGTCATTGGATTAGATAGTATTTGCATGATGCTTAATATGGACATGATAGGGCGATTGAAAGATGGAAAATTAAATATTGGTGGGATTGGTACATCTCCGGGATTCAAACCCTTATTGGATTCGATTGGCAAACTCCATCCGGTGACATTTTCATTCACTGAAGATGGATTCGGACCTAGTGATCATGCTTCATTTTATGTAAAAGAAAAACCTGTGCTCTTTTATTTCACTGGATTACATTCTGATTATCATAGACCAAGTGATACATGGGAAAAAATTCAGTATGAGGGTGAATCCATGATTGTGTCAATGGTACTACAAACATTGGATTTCATTGGAAATGGATCTAAGAAACCTGAATATGTAAAAGTGAAATCATCTGCCCAGCCAGGTCAGACGATGTCATTCAAAGTCTCTTTGGGTATCACACCTGATTATAGCGATCATCCAAAAGGAATGAGAATCACCGGTGTAAGGGAAGGTGGAGCTGGAGAAAAGGCTGGATTGGTTGCTGATGACATCATCATCAAGCTTGGTTCGACAGTTGTCAAAAATGTTTATGATTATACTTTCGCATTGGGAAAATTCAAAGCTGGTGATTCTACGAAGATTACCGTTTTGCGTGGCCCTCGCGAAGACAAAGAAGTAGAATTGGAAGTAACGTTTCCGCAAAAAAAATAATCATAATGCATTGATGAGATGCTTGATGATCGGTATGTCCTGTTGATATTCAATGGCAATCACATCAAATCTGCAAGGCATATCACTAATCTTATTGATATAAAGATATCCCTCTGCTGTTCGCTTTATGGATTGAATCTTCTTTGTTGTGATAGATGCTTCGGGTGGACCAAACTCGAGATTCATCCGAGCTTTTACTTCAATGAATACCAATATGCCATCATGATTGCAAATGATGTCAATCTCGCCAATTCGACCAAATGTGAAATTGCGTTTTAGAATTGAATAACCTGCTTGTTCCAAAAAGGACATTGCGACCTCTTCTGCTTTTGCCCCTGCTTTTCTTCGATTCATATTGCTCCCCTGAATCAATACATTTTTATGTCAATCTCCCGAATAATGTTGCGCTCGATGCCTTTTCAATGATGACGGGTATAATGTCTCCAATAACATATGGTGCATGTTCATGTTGTGGAAAGATTGCCACCTTATTGGAGTCTGTTCTACCTTGCCATTCTAATGGATTTTTCTTGCTAGGTCCTTCTACAAGAACATATTCAGTTTTGCCAATCAATGTTTGATTGATTTCTCGAGCAATCACATTTTGTTGATTGATGATTTCATTCAATCTGCGCACTTTAATATCATCGGGAATATCATCACCCATTTTCCAAGCTTTGGTTCTCTCTCTTGGAGAATACTTGAACATATATGCACCATCATATCGTACTCTTCGCATGAGTTCCATTGTAGCCTCATGATCTTCTTCTGTCTCGGTTGGAAAACCGGTGATAATATCTGTTGAAAGAGCGCATTCAGGCATAAGCTTTTTGATCATCTCAATGCGTTCATAATAGTGCTCGACTGGATGTGTTCTATTCATCAAAGATAAAATACGATTCGAACCTGATTGCACTGGCAAATGAATATACTTGCAAATATTTGCATGCATGGCCATTGTTTCAATCAATTGATCACTCATATCTTGTGGATGTGATGTTGTATAACGAATGCGCATGTCGGGCACAGCTTT